>NZ_JBFTMC010000074.1:0-23250 GCF_056396765.1 Bacillus sp. 05T22 | reverse complement strand
CAAATAAGGTAAGTGAAGAAGGTCTGTTTTGGGTACGGATTCGAGATCCCAATATCAAATCGACCTACTCTTCACTTCTACTATAAAAAAATAGTAGTGCAAACCAATGCCTTGGTCTACACTACTAATCTTAGTATGTTTTGAGTGTTGTCTATGAGTATAATAGATTAAGGAAACAAAAGAAAACTGCATAATTTTTAAAAGTAGGCCCATTGAGGCCTATTTGGTATGCTCATTTTTAATGAACTAGACAAAAAAATTAAGGTCAAGTAGACTACAACTAATATATTTGAGGAGAATCTACTATGACGAACAATAAAAGAGAAAGAAGAACCTTTACAGCGGAATTTAAGCACCAAATGGTTCAACTGTATCAGAATGGTAAACCAAGGAAGCATTTCGCAAACGATCGTTCCATCCATACAGGAATGAATAGATATAGTGCATAGGCTATAGCCATCCAAATTGCGAAAGATAGAACTTGTTGTGATGAAAGCGTCGAAAAAATACTAGAGGAATAATAAAGAATGAAAGTATCTAAAAACAACCCTATTCCGGTGCCGAAGATCCCCCACCTAACTTCTTTACTTTTTCTGAATTTTGAGGTGGGGTCTTACTGCCCGTTAACGCGGGATAAATAAAAAGAGGAAGAAAAGCCTAAAATCAACTTCTCTTTCCTCTATTTTTTTTATGAGATTGTATTGTCATGGAATCACAAGGTGTGTAGTAAATTTGTGGAGTTGCTTTATTAACAAGCATTGCAAAAGTAAGCAGACCAATGATGAAGAAGATAAAAACTATAAACAAAATAGCACCTATCGTTAAAAGAATCATAACACCACCCCTATTTCATTCATGATATTACACTCTTCGATATACTATGAAAGGAATCCTTGTTATATAAACAAACGTAACAAAATAATCACAATCACCCCAGTTAACACTATTCCTAACAGGCTACGTGTATAAACAGCAACAAAGAATGTCGGAATTGCTGCAATTATATAATCCCATTGCGTCGTTTTATTCATAAAGAGTACTTCGGCAAGGAGCGCTGCTAATATAGCAATTGGTATATAACTTAACCATTTTAGCCCCCAATCTGGAATTTGTATTTTACTAAATACAATGAGCGGTAATAAGCGCGGAATTAAAGTAACTACCCCTGCACCAATTAAGAGCAATAGCACATCTAGTCTTACTTCCATTTTTCAAACACCACCCCTATTGTTGCTGCTGTAAGTGTTGCAATAATAACTGCTACGCTTGCGGGAACGAAAAAGTGCATGCTATATGCGATTACAATAGCCACAATCGCAACACTAAGATGAATGGCTATCTTTGGATGACTACTCATTAACTGCAATACAAATAAACCAATAAACATAGCTGGTAGTGCATAATCCATGCCATACGTATGAGGATTTGGTATCCATTCACCAAAAATACCACCGATGATATTCGCAATGATCCAATTTAAATATGCTGTCACATTTAAACCAAGCATCCATCTCTCGCTTAAATACTTCTTTTTTGAAGCTTGCTGAACCGCAAGTCCAAATGTTTCATCTGTAATTTGCGAGCCGATTATCATATTTTTCAAGAAAGGGACTTTCATTAAATACGGGGCGAGCGCAGCACTCATTAACAGATGACGTAAATTCACAAAAAATACTGTGAAAATAATTGCAGAAGTAGGTGCTCCAGCCGCAAACATACCAGCGAGTATAAATTGTGAAGAACCAGCATAAATCAAAGTAGACATTAACGCTATTTCAGCTAATGAAAATCCTGCTGTTTTTTCAATTACACCAGCTGCGATACCAATACTTAAATACCCTAGTACAGTTGGTAAACAATCTTTCACGCCTTGCTGAAATGTTTCATTCCCGTTCATTGTCATCTGTACTTCAGCCCTTGCCATTACTCTTCCCCCTTCATTTCATGCATCAAGCGTTTACCCGTTACGACGTGAACTAAATCTGCATTACCACGCCATAATGCATCTAATTTATCAGGACCAAATTCCCGTGTAATTTCTTCAACCATAATGTCATGACGAATATATTCTGTTGCGACAAGCACTAATGCTGGATCATATGTTGTAACAGCCCAGGATGTACCATGCTCTGAAAAATTGGCAATAAGCACCTCTTTTCCATCTCGTGCAACAATTGTTAAATGCCCCCCCATCCGCTCTTTCACAACATCTGGAGTCATATAATTATGATGAAATGTTGTTCCTATTTTTGTTTGAGGTGCCCCAAAAAGTATCGAAAAAACATGTACACCTTCTTGTTCCTTTTTGTGAATAAGAGGCTCCAGCTCGCTCACTTGCTGTTCCCATACAGAAATCCATAACTCTTCTTCTGCACGCTCAATAATGTTACTTATTTCCTTTAAAATTCGTTCATCCGTACGAATATGAGAGATTACATCTACTTGACGCTCCTGCTCTAAACAATTTAACTGTTGATCAAGGAAATCAAATGACTTTTCAAAATCCTGTCGCATTCGATTCATTAACTCACTTGCCGATACTGGAACGTACTTAACTGGTTCTGACGGTACTAAATGCACTGCGCCTTTATCCATCAATTTCCCAAGTACCTCATAAATCATGGAACGCGGTACACCCGTTTGTTTACTAATTTCATATCCTGTCGCAGGATAATGTTTTAATAAACCGATGTATGTTTTACATTCATATTGCGAAAATCCTAATTTTTGTAACTCCTTCATGACGTCATCCATTGTAATCCCTCACTTCAATTTACCTCTATTTGCATTTACATGACAGCGCATACTTCAAAACGACAATTTTGCTTTCTTTACTTTTACAACTTCAAAAGTATTCTCACCTTATGTAAGTACGCCTGTATCGCATTCTTGTCCTCCACCAGTTGGATAAAATATCGTTTCTTTTACAAATACTCGATTTCCATCCACTCTTGTTACTTCTGTTTGACAGTTTTTCTATATGCATCCTGTAAAAATAATGCCTCTGTCATACCCCTACTCCTTTAGTAGTTATTACTATACCTACTAATATAAAAAGAAAAAAATGTATAGTCAATAAAATTCTGAATCTTAATTCAATTAGCAAGAAATAAGCTATCTTTAAAACAAGATAGCTTAATTACATTTATCCCGCTGCTAATCCTCAGCGAAGGTTTTCTGCCGGAAATGATAAAAAATAATAGAGCTACTTTCTATCAACTTCATAAAAACCAATAGAAAGTAGCTCTCATTGTTTCATGGGTACTATTTGTTCTTTTGTATCCATTTTGTCATGCTGACGTTTGCTTTTCTCCAAATATTGTTTACACATATTCACAAAAGACGGTAATGTTCGAATTTGATCAATATCTGAACTCTCAATAAACCGATTCATTTGATTTGTCATTTCGCCCATACTAGAAATAAGCTCTTCTTTTTCCTGCCTCAATCTCTCGTTTTCAGCACGAAGATTTTGAAGCTCTTTCTGTATATCTTGTGTATTATTTTCCTTTATATGCCCAGCCGCCATACTCGAAAGTTTATAAATCCCTTCCATAAATTGATATAGTTCTTGTTTTTTCCCCTCTGCGCCAATTGTTTCAAAATTATCGACAATCCCTGATAATATAGTAACTAGATTTACTTCTGTCTTTTCCCTTTGAACCACTACACTTTCTACTTCCTTCTCATTCACATACTGTTCTGATTCATGTTTTTTCTTACGTCCTGGCTTTCCCTTTTTAATATTTTCAAATGATAGCTCTTTGTTTTTCAACTTATAATACGTATTCTGTAGTTGACTTTCTGTTTTCGGAAATAATTGCAAATTTTCCTTACTAATTGCCTTTGAAGTACCTGCAATATTTAAATTATACTGCTGACAAAATTGGTATGTAACATATAAAAGTTCTAATTCAGATTTCAACCACATCATTTGAGATTGTTCGTATGCAAATAAACCACCCATTTTTTCAACATCTCTTTGAAAAGTCATCATTTTATTATATAAGTCCATTAATTCTTCATACGTCACATGGAACTCTCTTTCTATTTTTCTACATTCCTCTTCTACTTTTTGAATAGTCCTTGTTCCATTTGCAATATTTTTCAAAAGATCTAATGCTTGAATTGCCGTCTGTTGGTACATTTATATTCACTCCCACTCAACATTTTTGCAATTTCAACTTCTTCTTTCTCTTTTATAAAAATAAAAAAATATTATAAAAATATTTTATAATATTTCTGAATTATTAGTCAATAAAGTGTAAAATTGACACATTCTATTTTTATATTAAGATTAACTTATAGCAATATGAGGGGGATCCATATGGAACATAATATTTTAAAAGTCATTGCACTAGCAGAAAAACTAAAATATGAAATGAGACATAGCTGGCTTTCAAACGGACGTCAGGAAAGTGTTGCTGAACATACTTGGCGTATGTCACTTATGGCTATTTTAGTTCAGCCTTATTTAGATCAAGAAGTAAACATAGAGAAGCTATTAAAAATGGTTATTATCCATGACCTTGTAGAAGCGGAAGCTGGTGATATCCCTGCTTTTGACACAATGAACAGTGAACAATTACAATTACAAAAACAAGAAAATGAACAAAAAGCCATTTTGAATATTAAACATACATTAGAAGGTCCTCTCGGGGACGAACTGTATGATTTATGGATGGAGTTTGAAGCAAAAGAAACGTACGAAGCGAAAGTGGCAAATGCTCTTGATAAACTAGAAGTTAAAATTCAGCATAACGAAGCTGACATCGATACGTGGCTTCCAATTGAACATAAAATGACATTCCAAGTTGCAAAACATACTGACTTTGATTCATTCCTATCAAAATTACAAAAAATGATTGAACAAGAAGGCGAAAAGAAATTAATTGCTGCTGGCATTGATATTGAGGCATGTAAACAGTAAACAGCTCATAATAGTGAGCTGTTTTTTTCATACTTTTGTATGAAAAATTCCCCATTCTTTTTATTGATTTAACCTAAAAAAATATGGATTACAATTACAAATAAGAACAATATATTAGCCAAATAGGAGGATTACTTATGATTAAAGGATTATACGAAGCACATTTGCCTATTCGCAATCTAGAAAGATCCATACCATTCTACGAATCATTAGGATTAAAACTATATAAAAAATATGAGGATACTGCCTTCTTTTGGATTGTAGAAAAACAAAGTTGGCTTGGGCTTTGGGAAGGAGAAGAATATAAAACTCCGTATCATCCTTCTCTTCGCCATATTGCGTTTCAAGTGGACTTCGAGTTTCTTCATACATCTATTCAGTGGCTGAAAGAGCGAAACATTGAACCAGTTCCATTCGGTAGTCGAACGACTACCGAACCTTTCGTTCGTCCTAACCAAGGCAATGCTTCTGTTTATTTTAAAGATCCAGATAATAATAGTATTGAATTTATTAGTTTCGTTAATGTTCCAGATGAATTAAAGCATATTACAGAGAAACTTTCTTTAGAAGAATGGGATCAACTTTTACAAAAGCAACCAAAAAGCTAGCACAAATGGTACACATGCTAGCTTTTTGGTTGCTCTATTTAAGTCGCTGTAAATGATAGTATATTCTTATTTTCTTTATTCAAATTAAAATCGATACTCATATACAATGTAATCAAAAATGTTTGTAAACCCTAAGCTCTCTGCTATAGCAATTGAAGGTTTATTCACTTCCATACAGTCCCAATAGGGCACATACCCTTGTTTGAAACATTCTTGAACAAATATATGTGCGACTTTCTTGGCAAGATTCTTCCCTCTATGTTCCAAAATTGTCTCGATATTTACCGCATGCATATTCCCACTTACAAATCCTGAAAAACAAAGACTCACCACTTGATCCTCATGCAAAATCACATACCCAATTCCTTTTTCAAAAAATGATTCCACCGAATTCCAAAATGATGTAATTTGTGAAACGAAAAATGATTGTTCCAGCAAAGCATATGCTGCAATATTCTCCTTCGTTATTTTTAATACTGTATATGTCTCATCAATCATTGGTTCATTATATGTTTTGTACGCACTTTCATATAATTTGTATACTTTTTGATTGGATTCCTCGTATGATTGTTCACACAATATTTCTCTAATTGTACGATCCCACCCTACTTGATGACCAAATCCTTCAAACCACTTCAAGTCCAAACAGGCTGCTTCTTGTGCAATTTGTTCCCTTAAAACCTTTTTTATTTCAAGGTTAAACATTTTGTTATTTGCCTCACCAATAAATACAAAACCATCTAAATTTCCAAGCCAAACTAAACCAGACCGTGGTTCGCTCGCATTGTCAACAAATATACGGCCCGAATTATTCCCTTCAATGATAGCTTGCACTTCTATATGCCTTTCCTTTTGTAGAAGATGTTTGCAATTCATAAACTGGTCTTTCTGCAATTCGTATATCATCTTTTTTCTTTCCTTTCATGTGTATCAGCGCTTAGGTTTCATCACCTGCTGTACAATCTATGAATCCCTGCAATAACTTTCTATCTTCTAGAAAAGAAAGGGAAATACCTTCGATCTCTTCACTGCTTTTCCAAGCCACTTCATAAATTAATCCATCTGGATCACATATTTCTTGATTTCCTCCAATTATTTCTACCTCATAGTACAAAATATGAACATCATATCCATTACTATCCCCCTTCTTTTCATACACGCTTTTAATAACTCGTACATCATATCCTGTTTCCTCTTTCACTTCTCGTATACAACACTCCTCAAATGTTTCCTCTTCCAATTTCCCACCAGATGGGATAGACCACTTTAGTTATACTTCTTTTACATCTGGGCGCCCTTGCAATACCATTAACAATTTCCCATCATTATTTTTACATAATGCCGCTGCTCCTTGAAATATTCCCATTTCTCTCCCCACATTCCTTAAAATAAAACCATATTTCCTGTTCGTTTCGCATGCTTTTCTGCTTTTCGAACAAGCACATATGATATTCCAATTAAAATGATTAATAAGCTAGCTAATAAACCTAACTCTGGAAATACATTTATAATATTTTTTCCTTCCATTAATAATGAGCGGAAAATTTGAAGTACATACGTTAATGGAAACAAAGCTGCTAATACTTTGCCCCATAGTGGTAATACAACAATGGGAATGCGTACACCCGCAAAAAATTGCATCGGTTCTTCTAATATTGTAAATAGAATACTAGCATCTCGTGAAAATAAAAAAAACGTATTTAAGCAACCTCCCCACACAACAGCTGAAATACATAAAATCATAAAAGCAACTACAATATTTTCAACTGGTGGTATCGGTCTGTCATTCAGAAACAATGCGATGAGAATCGAAAACATCGTAAACATCCATACTCCTTCTATTAAATTTGCACCTGCCCGGCAATACATCATCCATACACGCGATGCAGGTGTTAAAAAGATAAGTTCAAGTGTTCCATTTTGGCGTTCCCATGACATTTGCCATGCCGATTGAACGAGGCTCCAAAAGAAAACATATCCAATATAACCTGTAAGGAGAAAAAAACTAATCTGTTTTGGATCCATCCATTTTGCAAGCGGGCTAGTATTTGAAGTATCAAATGGCTTCACCGAAAAATAAGCCGTTGCAAATAATAAAACCGGCCAAATGAATAAAGAAAAATAAACCATCTTACTATGAAAATGATTGCGGTGACTTTTTTTCCATTCTGCCAAAAACATATTCACGCACTCACCTCATTTGCAATTTGTAATATTGCATCTTCCAATCTTGCTTTATGTGTTTCTAACTGTAATATACGAATTTGATATTTTGTTAATAATGATAAAACCGTTGTTGTCATATCAAAAGATGCCTTTAGTTCATATCGTATATGTTCACTCGTATGTTCTTTTTCATATTGAATTTCCTTCAGCCCTAGAGAATACTCTAATCGTTCTATCGTTTCATTCTTCATTTCAGGAATCACAATTTCTAAACGATATTCACGGACAATAGACTGGATAATTTTATCGGGAGTTCCTTCATAAAGAAGTCGTCCTTTTTCAATAATATAAAGGTGATCACAAAGTTCCTCTACTTCTTCAAGATAATGGCTCGTTAACAAAATACCCTTATTTTGTTCCTTCGCCAATCGATATACCATTTCTCTCAGCTTTTTCGCTACAGGTGCATCAAGTCCTAATGTTGGTTCATCAAGAAATAAATAATCTGGATCATTAATAAGACCTCTTGCGATTTGCAAACGCTGCTTCATTCCCTTTGAATATCGTTCTACAGGTGTATTAGCAGCTTCTTTGAGCTCTACTTGACCAAGGAGAAACTGAATACGTCCCTCTAATTCGGCTCCTTTTAATCCATACAAACTTCCAAAATACTGCAAGTTTTCTTTACCTGTTAAACGCCAATACAACATGCGTTCACCACCTGCAATCATATTGATCTTTTTCTTTACAAGTAAATCTTGCTTTGTGCTGTCTATACCATCAATTTCAATAGCACCTGAAGTTGGTTCCAGAAGCGTTGCTAACATTTTAATTGTTGTTGTCTTCCCAGCCCCGTTCACACCTAGCAATCCTACAATCTCTCCTTTTTGAATTGTTAAATCTAGTCCATTTACTGCTTCAACTACTCTTCTTTTTTTACGAAAAAAACCTACTTTCTCTTTTAACTCATACCGCTTTACAAGTTGTTTTGCTTGTATCATGATAAGCCCTCCTATGCAAAATGTGTTTCAATCACATACTTTTCCATGCGTTTCATCGCATATACACCCGCAATAAAATACGCAACTCCTAATCCCAATAACCACATAAGTTCAATTTGTATGGAAGCTAAATTCCCACCTTCAATCATACACAATCGAAATGCTGATAAACCATGTGAGAGCGGCATCAATACACTCATAGGTTGTAAAAATGCAGGAAGATAACCTACTGGAAAAAAYACACCACTGACAAGGCTCATAAAAATAAACAATGTATTTTGTGTTAAATATGTATCACGAAAATAGAGCATAAAAGCCCCCAATACTAGTGCTTGAGCGAATATAGCAAAAAAGAAAATAAATAATAAAAGTACCACTGGTATCATATTTATTTCTCGAAACTGTAATCCAAAAAACAAACCAAAAATAAAAATCGTGATAAATTCAAGTACCACACGCAATATTCCTTGCGCAGCTGCTCCTAGAAAATAACCTTGCCGAGATGATGGCGTTAATAATAAAACATCCAGCGTCCCTTCACGCAGTTCGGTTATCAACGTCCGGCTCACAATCATTAATAGAGAAACAGAAAATGAATAAAAAACAGCTCCTAATATAACGTACGAAAGATAATCATCCGTCTTCCCTAACTTTGCAAAATTAGTATCTAACTTTCCTTGAAACATAAAATGATACGTTAAATAAGCAAACAATACGATATATACACCAGTTAAAATATGTCCTAGAAAAAATGACCATGGGTACGCTCTACGCATCGTATAGAAATCACGACGAAATGTAGCCATAAACGTTAGCCACATGTTCTTCCCTCCTCTAATTTTTGAACAATTGGGCAATCCATAAATTGATCTAAATCAACACGAATTTGTTCTAATCGTTCTCGATTTGTCTTATAAAATACGTAATAACCTTTTCGTTCCTTTTGTATAAGACCTGTAGACTCTAACATTTTCAAATGATTGGAAACCGTTGATTTTGTAAGACTATACCGCTCTGTTAATTGCTGCGTACAAAAAGATTGAAAAGATAAATCTCTTAGCATTTTTAATCTCGTTTCATCTGATATCGCTTGTAAAATCCGCAAAAGATCCTTTGGTACTTCATCTGTATATGAAGATGCAATTTCCACCTCATAATAGACTTTTATATGCGTAGAAATAAGGTTATCTATTAGTAAATGAGGTGCGACAAAAGTTGATGGATATAATGTAATTGCTAATAAATCCTCATAACGATATTGCCACGTACGAGCTTTTAAAAAAGTTATCTCCTTATCATCAATTAAAAATCTCGGATGCAAACTTTTAGAAAGGGCCAACGGATTCCTTTTGATTATTTCTTTCACATCATATACAGATTGTTCTAACCACGGCTCAATGCGAAACAGCTCACGTGCAAAATAACGCTGATGATACGTAAGTAAAAAATTACAAACCATACCTTTCTCTAAATCCGGAAACATCTCCTGAAATCTCTTGGTGTCTGTCGCCCGTAATTTTTCAATCCCTTCTTCAACATAGACTTCAGCCTGAAACTCAGAGCACCAATCTATAAAATGTAACCAGCCATCGCTTTTCTCATTAATCTCATATAATATTTCTTTTTCCTCCTGATCCATCTGATTTAATACATTTTCTGCCCACTCTAATCGTTTTACATGATGGGTAGGATTAGATAAAACATGTAAGCTTAATAACATTTCGCGAAATGGTGAATATACAACTTTGACATGTCGTTCAAACCATGATGTAACTCGCAACATAAATCCCCCTCTCTTTGATTCGATTTCCATCGAATCAATTTTATAATTTTGCAAAATTATTCAGTATATTAACAACTTACACTGTAAACGTCAATGAAAAATTAGAAATATTTTCATAAAAAAGACCTCAGCTACGCTAAGGTCTTTTTACTTAATTCTTTTATGTTTTTAAAATACAGGCGTGTTTCTTTCTCTTCTCCCTCATCAAACAAATTGAGTTGTTTAATGATTTCAGCTGCAAACTCGACATACGCAGAGCCAACTGCTGTAATGATTTTCTCATCCACTGTTACATCTGTACTTTGTTTATACTCCCACTTATGGAGATGTGCTAAATGTTCCACCTCTGATGTTAATGATGTTGAGAATTTTTTATTTTTCAACACATCTGCTGCATGTAATAACGCAGTTCCTGCACAAATACCAGCTAACCATTTATTTTGTTCATTTAGCTCTTGAACAATTGATAATAACTTAAGATTTTCTAAATGATGAAAAATCTCTCCGCCAGGGACAATTAGAATTTCATACTCTTTTGCAATTATATCATCTATGGAAGTATGCGGTTTACATAGGAAACCTCCTTCTCCTTTAACAGTAGCACCATCTACACTTACTGTGACAATTTCAAACCCCTTACTTTTTAAAAATAAACTTGCTAAATTCACTTCAAATTCTGCAAATCCATCAAATAGGAAAAACAATGCCTTTTTCATTTCATCAGCCCCTTTATTTTCGACACACTTATACATATTCGAAAATAACAAAACTTCTCCTTCAAAAAAAAACAAACCTGCTAATGCAGATTTGTTTTTAACTTATCTTCTATTAAACCCTTTTTTACTCAAAAACTCCTTCATATGCATTCTTTTCTCTTTTGACATAAAAGCACTCATTGATCCTGTCCATGTTACATCCTTTTGATTTGTAGATCTTTCCTTATAATATTCATTAGTCGTACGGTCATATTCCTCTAGTAATTCATCATATTTATTTTCGTCATATACGTTTTCATGTAAAATCGCTTCAACTGGCAAACGCGGTTTCACTGCATGACTTTCATTAGGTACTCCAACTGTCATCCCAAATACCGGGTATACTTTATCTGGTAAATGGAGCAGTTCACTCACTTCTTCTGGATTATTCCTGATTCCTCCAATATAACAAATGCCATATCCTAGTGATTCTGCAGCGAGCGCTAAGTTTTGTGCAAATAAGGATGCATCTACTGTAGCTACAATAAAGTCCTCTGCACCATCATGTTTAATCTCTGTTCCATGTTTCTCACATGCTGTTTCTAAGCGCTTTAAATCTGCACAGCAAACAAAAAATGCCGCGCAATCTTTCACATGACGATTACCTGATAACTCTGCCAATTGCACCTTTAAATTTTCATCTGTAACGTACATAACTGAATACGCCTGAACAAAATGTGATGATGCTGCATATTGCGCTGCTTGTACCATTCTTTCCACTATATTCTTAGGAATTGGTTCTTGTTTATATTTCCGAACTGATGTATGTTGCTCCATTTTATGTATCATCTCATTCATAGTAAAGCCTCCTTTTTCTTATTACTGAAAAATTAACATATCCTTTTCATTTATCACAACTTTTATGCCCATCTAAAAACTTCTATATAATATGCTCTTTTTTCACCTCAATTAAAGCAGAACCCTTCCAACCTATACAAAAAGAGGACGAACTTTTAACCATTCGTCCTCTTTCATTCTTGAAAAAATAAAGTGAAACTTTAATCAGTGGGGGGGTTTCTTCATCCCCCACTGATTATTAGCCCTCACCAATCGGGCTTTTACGGACAGTTGATCCCCCACCTATCTTCCTCGTTTCTCTCTGAATCTTGAGGTGGGGGTCTTACTGCCCGTTAATGCGGGATAAATCGTTTAAGCTGCTCTCAGCACTTTAACACCTTTAACAATATTCCAAACAAAGTAATAAATACCTACAATTGCAAAAGTTACATAGGTTACAATCATTCCGATTCCAACACTTGCGGATTCTCCAAAACTTAAACCGAATACACCTGAAAATGCCAATCTACCAAACAAAATTGCATATGGGAAAATATGTGTCCAAAATGCCTTTTTCGCATGATATTTCACATCATCTTCTGCAATAAAGTAGACGATGATTGGGAATAGAAACGGTGCAAAGAAAATACTAAAATAACAAAGTGAAGATAAAATATTATTGCCTTTCATACGATTCACTCCTAAAGTCTCGTTGTTTTTGTTACCTTTATTATGGCACTTCACTACTTTAGGAACTATCGTTTTACCTTTCAATCAGATTACATTTTTGTAAGCTTCATTACTATATACGATTCGTTAGCCAATACTGTGTAATCGCAAAATATTCCCTCACATTTGACTGAATAATAATCGATTTAGGTGTTTTCGCAGGAAGTCCATTTACCTTTAACCCTTGTTTTTCAGCAATTTTTTTGGCCCGAAACATATGAAAATCATTTGTAACAATCATCCCTTTTTTCTTATTTGCTGGAATAAGAGACTTTGAGAATTCAATATTTTCATCTGTATTTGTAGAACGATCTTCCATTATAATTCTTTGTTCTGCAATACTTTGTTTCATTAATCCTTTTTTCATGGCCCGTGCTTCTGAAATGTCTTCTCCTTTTCCTTTACCACCGGATACAATAACAATCGTTTGTTCATGTGTTTTTAAATATTCCGCTGCTTTATCAATACGATATTGTAAAGAATAAGAAGGCTCTGTTCCTTTCACCTTTGCTCCTAAAAGAATCATGTAGTCTGCATCGTTCGGTGCTTCCATATGACCATGCTTATAAATGTTATATTGTAAAAATCCTATATAACCTACTATAATCATTATCACAACTAAACTATACTTCATCATCTTTTTCTTCTTTATCATTTACATTTACTCCTATTTTTTCTATTTTCTCATCATAATATTCTTCTCATTATTTGTATAGATTTAATTTCCTAATTGAACTACCCCCACCTTCACTTCGTTTAGAGGAGGGGGTCTTCTCGGTTAAAATGATAAATAAAGGGAATAGTGGATAAGGTATATATAATTGATAATGGGAACTTTGCATTAAGGAGTGTAATCATTGATTATTTTTTTATGTAATGTAACATTCTTCTTTGTATTATTTCTTATATCGCTTAAACTGCTAGGAAAATCTGCACTTGCACAGCTTACACCACACGATTTTGGAGCCATTATCTTTTTATCTTATTTAGCTTTTCGGGCTATACCTGTTGATGGTGCTTTGCAAGCCATTGTGGGTATGATTGTAATTACTTGCCTCCATCTCTTGATTACAAAATTAAGCTTGCTAAATAAACTGAATCGTTTCATTCTTGGTCACCCCATTATTTTAATTAAACATGGAGATATTGTTTTTGAAAATCTAAAGAAAAGTAGATATCCAATTGCTGAGTTGCTATCCAATCTTCGCGTAGCAGGATATCCTAGCGTACATGAAATCGAATATGCCATTTTAGAAGCGAATGGCGCCATTAGTATTTTACCCAAAAGAGAGCTTGTTCCTCTCACTCCAAAAGATATGCATATAGATGTAAAATATGCAGGATTACCAATTGCCCTTATCGTTGATGCACAAATTCAATACGATAATTTAAAATTAATCCATAAAAATGAAAAATGGCTTCGGAAAGAGTTACTAGAAAAAGGATTTGAAGATATAAAAAACATTGCATTTGCTTCTGTACAAGAAACTGAAGGCTCTTTTGCAATTAGCCTAAAAAATAAGAAATCCCCTTAAATACATTTAAACATACTATAATTAAAAGAGGATATTATGTTCAATATAGAGCATAAATCCTCTTTTTTTATACATAATGGAATGAATAATCAGATATTACGAATATTGTCTATTATGTATATAATGTTATAGATGAAAATTTGTTGTTAGTTAGGGGGACAAAGCCCACAGCGGGAGGCGTAGTGAGGTCTATAAACCGAACGTAAAAAAAATGGTTTTAGGTGGTGAATGTCTATGAGGGTCCAAGAGGTGCTTTTAGAGAATAATAGTAAGAGATACATATTAGTAGATAATGAAGGCATTCCTGTGATTCCTGTGATGAAATACCTGAAGTATTTAGATGTTACAGGGAAAAGCAACAACACACAGAAAACGTACTGTTATGCACTAAAACAGTATTTTTTGTACTTACAGGAGATAGAGAAAAATTACAGAGATATAAGATTAGAGGACTTGGTGGAGTTTGTAGGATGGCTTCGGAATCCGTATGAGAGCAGCAAGGTAATGTCTCTTCGACCTGTGAAGGCAAAGAAAACAGAAAGGACAGTGAACCTTACGGTCACCGCTGTTACAAACTTCTATGACTATTTGTACCGGAATGAAGAGTTACCGCGTGATATGGAAGAGAAATTGATACGTCAGGTCTTTACAGGCGGGAGAACACGGTATAAGAGTTTCCTTCATCATATCAACCAGGACAAGCTATCTATGCGGAATGTATTGAAGGTAAAAGAACCTCGCAAGAGGGTGCAGACGCTCTCAAAAGAACAGGTGAAACAGGTCTTAGCAGCAACAACGAATATACGGGACACCTTTCTCATCCAGCTCCTGTTTGAGACAGGGTTAAGAATTGGAGAGACGCTTTCTTTATTTTTAGAGGATTTCAAGTTTAGTCATCAAAAAGGGCATCGCATTCGTCTGACGGATCGCGGGGAATTAGAGAACGGTGCGAAACTGAAAACAGGGGAACGGGAAATCTTTGTTTCACAGGACCTCATGGACTTATATGATGACTACATGTACGATGTCATTGACGAATTGGACGTCGAAACCAACTTTGTGTTCGTCAAATTGCGCGGTAAAAACATGGGGAGACCGATGACCTACGGGGATGTAGAAGCTCTATTCAAACGACTGCGTCAGAAAACAGGAATCGATGTCCATCCTCACCAGTTTCGTCATACGCACGCGACGATGTACTATCAGGAGACGAAGGATATTAAACAGGTACAAGAGCGCCTTGGTCATTCACAAATCCAAACGACCATGAATTTGTACCTTCATCCTTCGGATGAAGACATCCGCAAGGATTGGGAAAAGGCACAGGGCGCATTTCAAATCAAAGAACCGAACGGTGGGAGAGAATGAAACAAGTTTATCAGGTTAATACAGAACAACTTGGATTTCATGAGCGATTGCAGCGTGACCTGTCAGGTTATCCCATGAAGACCATAGAGAAGGATGACTCAGTTATCATCCATCACGTGAAGGATCCCTACTTCTTGGTCAAAGACATTTGGAATGTTGACTTTTTGGAAAACATTCCTCAATTTCAGGAAATGGTTGAGAAATATAAAGGTACAAATCGCAATGTGCGTTTTCAAATCAATAACGCGACTGTTAACCTGGAAATAAAATATGTGTGGTATCAGAAATTATTTAAGGATGAATGGTCATTAAGCACCGTATTTGGAGAGCCAGCAAGGCTCTTACGAAGGTTAACAGTATTTCTCAACGAAAAATACCCTAACCTTTTCTCCCTTCTTGATCTGGACATCGACCAAACAGAACGGGAATGGTGGTTTTGGTTAGAACAGCAAGGGATATCAACACAATATAAAAGAAAAGACGTGACAGGTGGCGTTTATATACATAAAGCACCCATCGCAAGCTTTTTACGATTTATTCATTCCAATTTTCTTGTCCTGACTGATACGCGTGAAGAATGGGAGAAAGATCGATGGGATGTGCGAATGTTACATGACAAATATGGAATTAACTATAACAAGACCAAGCCTGACTATTACCTTGATTTCACCAAAATTGAACAAGTGGAAATGCGTCAGCATATTAAAAGGTATTTCAAACAACGCTTACTTAGTAAGAATCATTTCTCATGGGGTTCAGCTCAAGGTTATCTAACTCATTTATCAAGGTTCTGGTCACTTATATTTTCCTTAGAACCTTCATGGACGAATTTAAAAGGGTTGAAACGATCGCATATGGAACGGTACATCCAATGGTTACATGAATATACAAGAAGTAATTTGACTCAAAAAAATGCGCACCCTGAAAGCCATATACAACTTGCACTGACCTACATAGGAAAGTTCTTGAGAGACACCCAGCGATATGAATACGATATCGCTCCTGACACCCGTATACAATTGTTACTCTTTCCAGAAGACAAGCCGAAGTTAAAAAAGAAATCGATTGATCAAATTGATTACATTCCTGACTATGTGTTAGAACAGCTCTTTATGCACATCGATGATTTACACAAAGAGGTCGTTCCTGTGGTATGGGTTGCTTACAAAACAGGGCTTCGCATTTCGGATGTATTAGGTTTAACCTCGAATTGTTTGGAGCGGATTAACGGTAAATACTCCATTGTCACGGATATTGAGAAAACCTATGTACAAGGACACCGAATTCCAATTGACGAAGAATTGGCAAACATCCTTGCGATTCTCATTCACAAATCCAAAGAGAACAGCAACCAAGGAAATAACCCCGAAGGGTTCATTTTCGTTCGTTATCGTGGCTCTCGAAAAGGCAATCCTTATTTTCAAAAATGGATTCAACGAGAATTAAACAAACTAGCAAAACAAAAGAACATTGTAGATGAGAATGGAAAACTGTTCCACTTTAAACTTCATCAATTTCGACATACCTACGCTGTCAAAATGTTAAATAGCGGTGCAGACATTCTAACTGTACAGGAATTGTTGGCGCATGCCTCGCCCGAAATGACCTTACGGTATGCCAAACTGTTGGATGACACGAAGCGAAAGGCATTTGAAGCGGTCTTTAGCAAAGGGCTATGTTTCGACAGAAATGGTAAGGTGCAAGAAATTAAAGCGGATGAAGATATCCCAAAGGACATCCTGCAGGCCCTTTGGCAAGATCATAAATTAAATGCGATGGAAAATAACTATGGAACGTGTCACGCTCGTTTAAGTGGCGGCTGTGCTTATTTGGAGGAAGCGCCTTGTTTAACGTGTGGTAAGGAAGGCACTCCTTGTAAGGACCTAGCAATTGGCTTTTCCGATTTCGATATCGGGAAATATGAGGATCATATCAAAAGAACCTCCAGAAATATGGAATTGGCAAAACAGTATGGACGTGAAGACATTGTGGAAAAGGGTTCTAGAAATTTGAAGCGTTATGAAGAGATTTTAAGCAAGCTCCAGGAAGGGAACGTTATCTTCGGCAGAATGGAACGAATGAAGCGAAAGCAAGGTGTAGAAAATGGTTAACTATGACCGTAAAGAACATTTAAAAGCAATTCATGCATCAAGAAAAGCGACTACTTCGCAAAAGGTGGATAAAGCCATCCAAAGGCTCGTGCGAGCCAATGATCCTATCAATTTTAATAGTGTGGCAAGCGAGGCTGGCGTAGCAAAAGCCACGCTATACAATAACCGTGAACTGCGTGAACGGATTGAGAGCCTGCGCCAGCAACAAGCGGAAGCTCCTACGCCAAAACAAATCAAGCGTGAGATAGATGAAAACAATAAAGATGCAATTATCGCCTCTTTGAAACGTAAGATTAAGAAGTTAGAAGAAGAGAAAAAACAACTGCGTGAGCAATTGAAGGTTGCTTATGCAGATGTATACAAAAAAATTTAGGATATGAGGAGTGTTCAGTTTGAAAAATGTTTTAGACTGAACCTCCTTGGTCTAATTGGATATTACTATTTGTATTTGTTTTATTAACTAGAATATAGATTTAGACTAACGAATCGTTTATATTTCATGATAAGGGTTTTATTAAAATAAAGTATTAGACTGGATAGTGAATATACATTTTGTCTAATGGAAATGAGGGAGAGAAAATAATGGGGATTCCAAATGAAACGTTAGTTAAAGTTCTTAGTGAATATGGACTTGTTCGACCAGAAATCACATTTCTCAAACATAATGAAAATATGACCTATAAGGTGACAGACTTAGCTGATGGCTTTATCTATTTATTACGTGTTCATCAACCTTTCACAGAGAATTTATCTGGACTACAGCACACAAAAGAAGGATTAACAAGTGAGCTTCAACTACTTCTTGATATTGCTAACAATACAGATTTTGAAGTACAGACCCCTATCAAAAATAGTTTTGGCAAATTTATTGTGGAATTTGACTACCAGAAAACTACTACTATGACCTCCCTTACAAAATGGATTGATAGCCGAACCTTAAACAAAGAAGACTTTTCAAATCCCAAAATAGTCAAAGCGTTTGGAACTCAGACAGTCAAATTACATCAGTATTTACGTACATATAACCGAGCACTTCAACAAGTTAGACCGAATTATGGAGCAAAAAGAATAGATACTATGATTCAACAAATTTATCGCGGCATTGAGAAAGGATTGTTCAGTCAGTCTAATTTTAATACGGTCGAGAAATCTTTGAATTTGATCAGCTCACGTCTTGTGAATTTAGAAGGACTAAATGCATGGGGAATCATTCATGGGGATTTGAACATGAGCAATGTTCTTGTTACAAAACTAGGAGGCGTCGCCTTTATTGATTACAGTCTATTTGGGTATGGGTATTACTTGTTCGACGTGGCAATGGGGGCATTAAATTCCACGGCTACAACCAGAAATTTATTTTTTGAAGGTTATTTCGGAAAGACTGAAGTACCTGAAGATATTTTGATGGTTGTTGAAGGATTCATGCTCATGTCTGTATTAGGTTATTATGCTTTTCATATGGAAAATGAAAAGATTCATACATGGATTAGAGAACGGATGCCTTTGTTATGTACAAAACATTGTCTACCTTTCCTGAATGGAGAACGTATACTTTATAATTTCTAGTTAGTATTACTGGTAGCAGTTAAACTAACTAGGAGCTACTGGTAACTAAGTAAAAATCTAACTTTAACAGAATTCATATAAAAAAGGTGTTTTCAAGTATGGAAAGCACCTTTTCAGTCTACAACTATTTTTCTATAGTCTAAAACATTTTTTAAATTAAACAAGGAGAACGTTGTTCTCTCCTTTCTTATTTCACAAATGAAAACACGGCCGACAAGTGAAATCGGCCGTGTTTTTGTACAATCCTAGCTTATTGCGATTTTAATGATATCGGAAGTCACTAATTTATAAAATCCCTGTCATTCCCATAAAGGAATAAATATTCAAATCTATTCTCATTAATCCTTCTTCACCAACAATACCCATACCTTTAGTATTAGCTTAAAAAACCAGTAAAACACAAAAAAGTTAAAGACAAATCCCAATGGATTAAATCCCAACATCCCTTTAACGAAATAGGAGAAATTTTGTGCAGGTATACCGAAGTAAAGAAAACTTCCATCACTACCATTATCTGTTCCTGTTGTAGGGATGAAGGCAAAGACAACAGCGAAAATCAGACTGATAAAGTACAACTTATTTTTGGTTGAACCCATTCTTTTTTTGTTCTTTAATAAACAATAAGTGATTAAGAACACCATCCCTAAAAAGAAAAGTATTACTTCCATTTGACACCTCCTCACCATATGTTTTTAATTCAATAGCGTAATACTGTCAGGGCCAATATCAAATGCAGGATAATTGAACAAAGTTAGGAAAGAATATACCATAAAAAGGGTTCGAGAAAATGAAAAAAATCGTTTTTGTAGTCTTGGTTTTGTTAATTTCTATTGGTACAGTTGAGAAAGTATCTGCTCGTTCTTTACAATCAACTGATGATACATTAGAAGCTGTTAAAAACCAAGAATTATCAATAATACAAGCAATTGAATTAGCATATCCATCTGCATTGAAATGGAATAAAAACGCTCAATTATTACAGGGAGTTAATATAGACAGAGATAAGCCTGGGAAGTCAATTGGGAGCAATGGTAAAAGAAAATACTGGAATATTGATTTTGGGGTGCCAGATACTAATAAAATATTTTTAGTCACAATCTATGAGKGGAAAATTATTGAAGAAAAGGATCTAACTGGGAAAGATGATTCTCCTTATCCTAAAAAAGAGTTTATACAAATGAAAGATATTAAGTATGATTCACCAGGATTGCTTAAAAAAGCACTGAAAATGGGGAGTATTTATCCAGGTAAAGATTGGGCTAAAGGCTATAATTTTATAATTAGAAAAGACACAGAGAGAAACATTAATCTAATATTAGTGATAGGTTGGAATAGTGACTAGACAAAAATGAAAGCAGTGGGCTTTAATGCTTCAACAGGAGAATATATTAAACCATAGTATGTAATTTGTTGTTTCTTCTTCAACAATCGGGCGCGATTGTTGAAAAAGGGTGATACATATTATACATGACTAATATGTATCACCTCTTATTTTTCATGATTTTTTCCATTTAGGTCTTGATAAATGTATTTAAGGGGATTTCTATCATGCCACATGTTCTCTTTCTATATTTCGTACTGATACCGGATGAGAAATACGATTCATTCCAAATACGATAATCGCTGTTAATAATTCAGCGACTGGCATTACAAGCCAAATCCCATTCACTCCAAACAGCTTTGGCATAATCCATAATAATGGAATAATAAATAATAAACCACGGCTTAAAATAATAAAAACTGACTTCCTCGTTTGTCTTACCGATTGGAAATATTCTCCGTATACAATGTTATAGCCTAAAAATACATATTGAATAAAGAAAAGGCTAATTCCCGTCACAGTTAGCGTGAGTAATTCTGTCGACTGAACATCAAATAAACCGATAATATATTTCCCAAAGAATAAACCGATCACAATCGCTACACATCCAAGTGCAACAGCAGTTTTTACTGCAAAGTGTAGTCCTTCTTTCAACCGTTCCGGTAAATTGGCACCATAATGGAAACTTGCAATTGGTTGTAAGGCTGCTCCAACACCAAAGAACACTAATAGTGTCATGGAGTGAATACTATTAACCATTGCATATGACGCAACACCTAATTCCCCCGCATATTGAATAAAGGCTATATTAAATCCAATTGTTACAATCGCTACTGTTATTTCTGTTGTAAAGCTTGGAAAACCAATCACCATAATTTGTTTGACAGTCTCCCATTCAAAATGAAATTTGGTCCATTTTAAAATACTACTTTTTCTAAAGAAATGACTTAATAAAACAAGAAAACCAATTGCTGCTGACAGGATAGTCGCTGCCGCTGCTCCTGTTACGCCCCAACCAAATATAAAAATAAAGATATAATCAAATGCAATATTTAACAGCGCTGTTACAACAAGTCCCGCCATCGCTAAATTTGGATTTCCATCGTTTCGTATAAATGTACTTAAAATATTTTCTAATACGTATATCATTCCAAATGTTAATAATACAGTTAAATAGTCTAATGCGTACGGTAGGATTACTTCATTAGCTCCAAATAAATAAGCTAAATCTTCTATTCTCCATAAACAAATGACCATTAAAATACCGACAATTACAACCGCCACTGTCATTGATTGTGTAAAAATAGACCGTGCCCGCTCTATTTTATTTTCACCTAATGCTATGGAGTACAGTGTAGCTCCGCCCATTCCAATCCATAATGATATCGAGAAAAAAATGGAAAAGGCCGGGACAGCAACGTTTACTCCCGCTAAGCCATTCGCTCCGACACCTCGGCTAATCATAACGGCRTCGATTACAATATTCACYGACATTAATACCATTCCRAGAACYGCTGGTATTAAATAAGAWATAAATAARCTTTTAATTGGTTTTTCTCTTAATTTCTCAGTTGTTTCCATAACAAAATGCTCCTTTACAATTCTCTGTTCATATTTTAAACCTTCAAGTTACTTGAAGGTCAAGTGAGAATTAAAAATACATTTATATAACCTCTTACTTTCTTTTTATTACCGGAATTTGTATCTCTGTAACTTGCTCTTCTGGATTTCCCGTCACAGACCAGTCAATTAAAGCAAGCTCAATCGCATCTCCAGACACTTCATATTCTTTCTCCTCGATATCCATTAACAGGTTCTTATAAGTTCCACCCGTTTCTTCATATGGCCCATGGTGATAAGAGCAGGCGAATATCCCTTCTTTAATTTCATCTGAAGTAGTAATTTGAAACGGCATATAATCAAGAAGAATAAAAACACTATTATATGCTTGAAATTCATTTTGAAGTAACCCTTCTTTTGACACTGTCACACCCAGGTCTCCTGAAAATAAACTGTCATCTATTTGCTTCATATTCTTTTGAAGTGAATGGATATAATACTCAAACATATCATCCGTTATATTTGGTGCAATAGCTAACGCTGTAATTTTTCTCTTTGGTAATTTTTTAAATGTCACATTATTAGCTTTTGACTTTGTAGCTTCTTTCATCAAATCGATTTTATGCTTCATTTTAGCCAAAGCATATTCAATTTCTCTTTGTTTTCTTAGCATCATCTTTTGGTGTTTTTCAAGTAAATTTAGGGCATAAGATGGGTTTCTTTCATCAATATATTCCTTTATTTCTTTTAAAGAAATATTTAATTGCCGTAAAAATTTAATTGTATCTAAAAGTGAGAATTGGTCGATTGTGTAGTATCGATAATTTGTTTGTGGATCAACAATGGATGGATGAAAAATACCTTTTTCATCGTAATAACGTAATGTTGACTCCGCAATATTATGCATTTTTGCCATTTCTCCAATAGTAAAACGTTGATTGAATAACATATTTTCTACTCCGTTTCTTTCAAATAAATTGATTCCTTAAAAACAAATTTGTTTTTCTTCCTCTTCATTATATAGACATTTATTCTTATTC
>NZ_JBFTMC010000073.1:0-23219 GCF_056396765.1 Bacillus sp. 05T22 | reverse complement strand
CCACAAGGAAGTGAAAAGCTTCGGGGAATTTTATGTAATTATTTAAAAAAACGTGGTATTCAAACAGCACCAGAGAACATTTTAATTGTTTCAGGTGCACTTCAAGCACTTCAATTAATTGCAGTTGGATTATTAGAAGAAGGATCCATTGTCTTCCAAGAACAACCTTCGTATTTAAATTCTGTGCATCCCTTTCAATCCACTGGAATGCGTATGATTTCAGTTTTACGAGATGTACATTTAACAGACAATTTACGGGCACTCAAACGAAAAAGACAATCTTTATTTTACTGCGTGCCAACATTACACAATCCGACAGGATATACTTGGTCGGTAAAAGAAAAGAAAAACCTATACAATACATGCAAAGATCTACAAATCCCGATTATTGAAGATGATGTGTATCACGAACTGTTATTTGAATCATCTTCTCTTGCCATAAAGTCATTTGATACATCAGGGCAAGTTCTTTATATCGGTAGTGTATCCAAAACGCTAAGCCCTGGATTACGAATCGGTTGGGTTGTTGCACCTTCACCTGTAATTGGACGATTATCTGATATTAAAATGCAAACAGATTATGGTTCAAGTGCCTTTTCTCAAGAAATCGTCGCACACTGGATATCATCCGGTTTATACGAAAAGCATCTGATCACACTTCGTAAACAATTGAAAAGAAGGGCTACATTTGTAGAAGAAATATTAGAACAGCAATTTCAAAAAATCGCTACKTGGAAAAAGTCTGAGGGTGGTTTTTATATATGGATCAGRTTTCATGAACCTATTGTAAATAAGGCGCTATTTCTAAAGTTACTTAAACAAAATGTTTTGATCAATCCAGGTTATATATATGAAGCAAGCGATTTACATCATATTCGTCTTTCTTACTCCTATGCATCATTGGAAGAATTAAAAAAAGGATTAAATATTTTATTAGAACTAAGCCGGCAGTAATTCTTATCTTAAATGCATTGAATACTCTATTTGTGTATTTCCCTAAAATATATATTACTGTATAAAATCCATGAAAAAACGGTAGTACCCCTTTATCAGACTGTATGGTTATTTCTATGTGTCCAGAAAATTGTATGTTTATGAACAAAGCATAAAATTCAATAATATCAAGGTTTTCTAGCTATAATCACGTTTATATAGTGTGCATATAATTCAATGTCCAATTAATCTCTGGATTGTATCTTTCTGAACATGTATTTATCTTTTAAAGATGCGGCTAGGATAGGGTTTTGTAGTCCTTAGCGTACAATTTTCCCAGAATGATATAGTGATCCCATATAGCTATTTAAGGGAATTTAGCTCATTTTTTTCGTCTGGGGGGCATTTATTTTTCTTAAGTTGATAGATATGCAGGGTGCCCCCTATATACGTAATGCAATTGAGAGTTTATCCTTTTCTAACCTTGGTCCACTTAAATTTTTAGCCTTTTCACCTTCTTCTAAACTTTCAACATACCCCTTGTACCATAAAAAGACATTAGAACTATTCATAATCTTTACAACAGAAGCACCCATCCTGTCTAAAGTTGATAAAACTTATCAACTTTTTTTGATTTTACAATATGATTCTAGGCAGGGTAAGGAGCATTCACTTTTCATCTCGTTTTATGAACATCGGAACTAAAATCCCTCATTTCTTTATTTTATCTGCATCTCATCTGCATCTGTGTCCACTAAACTACGTAATTGTAAGATTTAGTTATAAAAATAGACTCATAAAAAAGAGGGATCCACGAATGAAAATAAGCAAAAGTCGATCATATATGCGGAATGTTTTTTTTGATCGTAGCCATCGATCATTAAATAAACTTCAAGATCCAAAAAAATCCCCAATAAAATTTGGGGATTTTATGCGAAAGGATACAGGTATAGCGTTATTTTTTCTTCTACCCAGTGCCATTGGTTTTTCAATTTTTTATCTGATTCCATTTGTAATGGGAATGATCTATTCGTTAATGGATGGCACAACTGATGGTTCTTTTGTCGGTTTAGCCAATTATAAAGAACTGCTAGGCAGTGCTTCTTTTCTCAAAGCAGCAACGAATACCTTTTGGTTTACCGCAGTGAGTGTACCGCTCATCATTATTATTTCCTTATTACTGGCACTTTGCTTGAATCAAAACATATATATTCAAAATTGGTTAAGAAGTGCGTTTGTATTACCACTTGTCGTTCCTGTGGTTTCTATTGTCATGCTCTGGCAAATTTTATTCGATTGGAACGGCACGTTTAACGTATGGATGGAAAATATGGGGTTTGGACGAATTGATTGGATGAAATCAAATTGGGCAATTTTTGTCTTGTCAATCGTATATCTATGGAAAAATATTGGATACAACATTATTTTATTCTTGGCAGCTCTACAAAATATCCCAAAAGAGTATTACGAGACTGCAGAAATTGAAGGTGCAGGTCGTATGCATACATTTTTAAATATTACACTCATTTATTTAACACCAACAATGTTCTTTGTCATATTAATGTCGATTATCAATTCGTTTAAAGTCTTTCGGGAAACATACTTGATTGCTGGAAGTTATCCGCATGCCAGTTTGTATATGATGCAGCATTATATGAACAATATGTTCGTGTCGCTTGACATTCAAAAGTTGACAGCGGCTGCCACGTTAATGGTGGGGGCTATTTCTATCCTTGTACTCGTATTGTTTGCAATAGAACGTCGTTTTCGAAAGTTTATGAATTAGGTGGGAAAAGCAGATGAAAAAAGAAAATGTATTTCGTAAATGGATGTTAACGCTATTTTTGACTATATTAGCCGTCATGATGCTATTTCCAATCGTATTTACCTTGACCAACTCATTTATGACTGAGCATGAGATTGGATTCAATTATGATGCGATTGGAAAAGTGGAAAAGGAACCAACGTTCATTAATTTAAAATTAATCCCAGATTTAGTGTCATTTGAACAATATAGGACATTATTAGTGGAAAATCCAAAATTCTTAAAAATGTTTTGGAATTCAGCAGTCATGGTTGTGCCAATCATAGTAGGTCAAGTCATCGTTGCATCATTTGCAGCCTATGTCTTTGCTAAGATTCAATTTCGAGGAAGAGACAAGTTGTTTATCGTTTATCTCTTGACGATGCTTATGCCATTCCAAGTTACACTGGTACCGAATTATATCATGGCGGATAAACTTGGAATATTAAACAGTACAGCGTCTATTATTCTTCCAGGAATCTTTGGAGCATTTGGTGTATTTATGCTCCGGCAGTTCATGTTGCATATCCCGGATGCGTATATAGAAGCGGCTAAGATGGATGGAGCTGGCCATATTACAATCTTTTTTAAGATTATTCTTCCTCTTATTCGTCCCGGAATTGCTGCTCTTATTGTCTTATTATTTGCGGATTATTGGAATATGATCGAACAGCCGCTTATTTTTCTGAATGATGAATCCAAATATCCATTATCGCTCTATTTATCAAAAATTAATGAAGGGGCACGCGGTGTTGGGTTTTCTGCTTCTATTCTGTATATGACCCCAATGATACTTTTATTTTTATATGCGCAGTCCTACTTTATTAAGGGAATTCAGTTATCAGGTGTGAAGGAATAATGAAGAATTACAATGTAAACTTTCCTTCGGAAAGATTTTAGGAGGGAACTCAATGGAGTATAGAACGGAACAAGACGTTACAAGAAAAAAACGAAATATTAAAATTATTTCCAGTGTATTTATAGGGATTTTAATTATCCTGACACTCTTTAGCAATACGTTAGCGAACTGGGATTTGCCAAAGGTTATTACAGAGAAGCCAAAAAATAGTGAGCTTAAACTAACGTTTACAGGTAATGGCGAATTACAGCCACAGGAAGAAGCAAAGTTAAGTAATAGTAGCGCAGAGGCGAAAGTAAAGGAGATACATGTAAAGGAAGGAGACCTTGTCAAAAAAAATCAAGTATTAGTGACATACGATAGTAAACAAAAAGAACAAGAGCTTCTTGATGAAGAAGCAACTCTTCAAATTCAAAAGTTAGAACTGAATGACGCTCAAGCGAATTATAATGAAGCCAAAAAAAATCAACAAGAAAACAAACCAAATAATCAACCGAATGAGCAACAAGAAAACAAACCAAATGAAGCTGCGAAAGGGACAGATATACAAGGACTCAAAACAACTGTGGAGAGCAAAAAAATTGAGATTAGTAAACTAGAAAGAAAAATTAAAAATTTAAAAGAAGAATTAGAAATGAATAAGAAACTGATTGCTCCCTTCGATGGAGTCGTTACAAAAATAAATGCAAAGAAAGATCAACCTTCTACGAGTAATGAAGGAGATGTGATTCTCTCTGATGAGAGTAAAGGCTTTAAAGTTGAATTACAAGTACCTGCTGATTTAGCTACGCACTTGAAGGTTGGAGAAAAGATAGCGATGAAAAGAAATGCTACATCCTTAGAAGGTGAACTTATAGAGATTAAAAATATAGAAAGTCATGAAAATCAGAGACCACAGGAACAAGGTAAACAGCAAGATGGACAAAACGGTGAACAAAAAGACGAGCAAAAAGGTGAACCAAAAGATGAACAGCAATTTGAAATAGCACCAACAACTCCACAACCACAGAAACGTATTCTTGTAAAAGTACAAGGAGAAGAACTGAAAAAAGGGGAGCAGGTGGAAGCTACACTGACTAAACAATTGACTAAAGGCGTGGTTATACCAAATAAGGTGATTAAGAAGGAAGGACAGAGAACATTTGTCTATACAATAGAAGAAAAAAAAGGACCTTTAGGTAATGCCTTTTATATACAAGAGTCTCCTATTACTATTGGTGAATCCAATGGGCAAGAAACAGTCGTGTTAGAAGGTGTATATGAGAATGATCAAATTGTTTTACAAACCAGTGAACCTTTGAAAAAAGACGACCGAGTAAAGATAAAATAACAAAAATAGGGAGAGAATTTAAAATGAAAAAGGTTTGTATGATGCTAGTAGCAAGTTTATCAATCAGCCTCATGGCAGGTTGCGGAAATAGTAATAGCAAAGAGGAGCGAAAAACAAAAGATGGAAAAACGATAGTCGAAGTTTCGACTTTAGGTGATACTAGGAACCTAAAATATGCAGAGAAACTATATGAACAAAAGAATTCTAACATTGATATCCAGATAAAAAATCCATTTCCGGAAGATGGACCAAAGGAAGGGGAAAGAACAGGACCAGTGTTGGATGAGGCTGCTGTAGAGAAGATAATTAGTAAGATGAATACAGAATTTTTATCAGGTAAAGGATCCGATGTGATTGTATTAGACTCCTTGCCACAAGAAAAGTATGTGAAGAAAGGCTTGCTTACAGATTTAAGTGAAATGATGGAACAAGATAAATCTTTTGATAAAAATCAATATTTTAATAACGTTTTAGATAATTCGAAAATAAACGAAAAACTTTACGGTATTCCATTAGGTTTTTCGTTAAGTGGAATACTTGCGAACGATACAGCGGTACAACAATCTGGAGTAAAAGTGAATGACAAAGAGTGGACTTGGAGTGAGTTTACAAGTATCGGAAAAGAATTGAAAAATAAAGGAACACATAAACATGTTATTGGAAATACTCCTCCGGACCAAATGCTGAAATATCTGGTACAAGATCATTACCCTGAGTTAGTAAATAAAGCAAGTGGAAAAGCAAAGTTCGAGTCTGATTTATTTGTGCAGATGATGGAAAATGTAAAAAAGATGTATGACGAGAAAATAGTCACTGCAGATGAAGCGAGCTTAGAAGAAGCATATTTTTCTCCAATACCAATTGGGACAGTAGAAGACTATTTCAGTATGGGAGCTACATTTGGTATAACAGGGACAAAGATGTATCAAAAGCCACATATAACTGGACAAAAAGAAGGGATTGCTTTTACGCCGTATACAACGGTAGGTATAAATGAGAAATCTCCGGTTAAAAAGGAAGCATGGAATTTTCTTAAGTTTTTAATGTCTGATGAGGTCCAAAGTAAAGGGAACGCATTTCCAATTAATAAAGCTGTATATGAGCAACAAATTAAAACACTAAAGGAAAAAGGAAAAATTGAGCATCCAAATGGTTCTATTAGCGTTACCGAGAGTGATATCCAAGGATTAGAAAAAATGGTTGCTGGAATAAATGTTCAGAGCCCAATAGAGACTAAAATTGAATCCATTATTGAAGAGGAATCTAAATCTTACTTTAATGGCCAAAAGTCAGCTAAAGATGTAGCAGCCCTGATTCAAAACCGAGTGACGACATATATAAACGAATAAGCTGTATATATTTCACGACAGGTAGTAGCAACTAAAGTGAAAATAAAAATTACTAGTAAAGTGCTGATGAGAATTGAAGAGGAATAAAATGATTCTGATGTTATGTAGCAGTATCGTGCTAACTGGTATCAAAAAATAAATGTAATTACTCAGGGACCTATTTAATAAACGATGTCATATATGGTGACAACGGGGCACGGTTTCATAGAAAATCCTAAAAAATAAGAGAAACTGCACAAAATGGGACGGCGGTTTCTCTTATTCTACTTCTTGAGCTCAAGGAACTATTGCGGTTTCCTATAATACAGACTAGTCCTCTAAATCTATCCCAATAGAGTTTCCGAATTATTATTGTTTGTTTGGATAGATAGATGAGAAAAAGTGTGTGAAGTTCAACATGAATACGTAAAATAACAAAAATAGGGAGAGAATTTAAAATGAAAAAGGTTTGTATGATGCTAGTAGCAAGTCTATCACTTATTTCTGTGGCAGGTTGCGGAAATAGTGATAGCAAAGGAGAGAGCAAAACAAAGAATGAAAAAACGATAGTCGAAGTTGCGACTTTAGGTGATACTGAACGCCTAAAACAGAAAGCGAAACGATATGAGCAAAAGAATCCTAAAATCGACATCCAGATAAAAGAGGTTGTTCCGGAAGAATCATCAATAGAGACCTACCACGAGAAAGCAATTAGTAAGATGAATACAGAATTATTAGCTGGTAAAGGGTCCGATGTGATTCTCCTAGACTCCTTGCCACAAGAAAAGTATGTGAAGAAAGGCTTGCTTACAGACTTAAGTGAAATGATGGAACAAGATAAATCTTTTGATAAAAATCAATATTTTAATAACGTTTTAGATCATTCGAAAATAAACGGAAAACTTTACGGTATTCCATTAGGTTTTGGGTTAAGTGGAATACTTGCGGACGATACAGCGATACAACAATCTGGAGTGAAGGTGAATGATAAAGAGTGGACTTGGAGCGAGTTCATAAGTATCGGAAAAGAGTTAGCAAGCAAAGGAAAAAATAAATATGTTATTGACGATACGCCTCCAGAACGAATGTTAAAATTTCTGATGCAAGATCATTACACCGAATTAGTAGATAAAGCAAGTGGAAAAGCAAGGTTCGAGTCTGATTTATTTGTACAGATGCTGGAAGACGTAAAGAAGATGTATGACGAGAAACTAGCCACCGCAGAGAAAGGGAGTTCCAAAGGAGCATATTTTTCCCCAGTAGCAATCAGCGCGATAGAATACTATTTCACTACGGGAGCTGCATTTGCTCTAACAGGGACAAAAATGTATCACAACCCACATATAGCTGGACAAAAAAAGGGAGTTGCTTTTACACCGCAAACAACAGTAGGTATAAATGCGAAATCTCCGGTTAAAAAGGAGGCATGGGACTTTCTTAAGTTTTTAATGTCTGAGGAACTTCAAGTGTCCGAATCGTTTCATTTAAAAGGTAATGCATTTCCAATTAATAAAACTGCATACGAAAAACAAATCAAAATGTTGAAGGAAAAAGGAAAAATTGAGCATACAGGAGGTTCTATTATAAACATCACCGAGAATGATATACAAGGATTAGAGAAGATGGTTGCTGAAATAAGCGTCCAGGCTCCAGAAGACACTAAAATTGAATCCATTATTAAAGAGGAGTCCAAGTCTTACTTTAGTGGTCAAAAATCAGCTAAGGATGTAGCAGCGCTGATTCAAAATCGAGTGACGACATTTATAAATGAATAAGTTATATATATTTCACGACAGGTAATATCAATTAAAGCAAAAATATAAATAAATAGCAAAACAGGGATTAAAATTGAAGAGAAATAAAATGATTCTGAGGTTATGTAGCAATATAGTGCTAACTGGTATCAAAAAATAAATGTAATTACTCAGGGACCTATTTAATAAACCATGTCATATATGGTGACAACGGTGCACGGTTTCATAGAAAATCCTAAAAAATAAGAGAAACCGCACAAAATTGGACGGCGGTTTCTCTTATTCTACTTCTTGAGCTTAAGAGAACCTTCCGGTTTCTTATACTTGTCTCATGGCTTGAAACACAGACTAATTACCTAAATATATCCAATGGAGTTTCGAAAGTATTATTGTTTGGATAGATGAGAAAAAGCGTGTGAAGTTCAACATGAATACGTATATTTTGAATTCATACTATATCTTTAAAAATTCAGGGAAAACAAAAATGATAAAAACATATATAGCTGTTTTATTACAGGAGGTAACAACATGACAGAGGTAGTATTAAAAAATATTTATAAAATATATGACAATAACGTGCCAGCGGTAGAGGATTTTAATCTTCATATTCAAGACAAAGAATTTATAGTATTTGTTGGTCCTTCTGGATGTGGTAAATCGACCACTTTACGTATGATTGCTGGATTAGAGGACATTTCACAAGGAGATTTATACATTGACAAAAAATATGTGAATGACGTACCACCAAAGGATCGTGACATCGCAATGGTTTTCCAAAATTATGCCCTCTATCCCCATATGACCGTGTATGATAATATGGCATTTGGCTTGAAAATTCGTAAGTTACCAAAAGACGAAATCGAGCGTCGTGTTCAGGACGCAGCAAGAATTCTTGGATTAGAAGAACTGTTAAAGCGGAAACCAAACGCGTTATCCGGTGGTCAGAGACAACGTGTTGCTTTAGGGCGCGCCATTGTACGTGATGCAAAAGTATTTTTAATGGATGAGCCATTATCAAATCTAGATGCAAAACTACGTGTTACCATGCGCTCTGAAATTTCAAAACTCCATCATCGTTTACAAACAACAACTATTTATGTGACACATGATCAAACAGAGGCGATGACAATGGCAACGCGCCTGGTAGTTATGAAAGACGGGCGGATACAACAAGTAGGTACACCAAAAGAAGTATATGAACATCCTGAAAATGTATTTGTCGGTGGCTTTATTGGTTCACCAGCCATGAATTTCTTTAGGGGAAAAGTAGAGAATGGAAAATTTATTTTAGGTCATATCAAACTGAGTATTCCAGAAAAAAAATTAGAAGCATTACGTGAACAAGGTTTTGAAAATAAAAGCATAATTCTTGGCATTCGTCCGGAACATATCTATGATGAGCCAAGTATGTTAGAAACATCTCCTGATAATATGATAAATATAAAAATTGAAGTGGCAGAATTACTTGGAGCCGAATCGATGATTTATGCTACGTTACACAATCAATCATTCATTGCACGTTTAGATACACGTAATGATTATCAAACAGGCGAATCTATGCAACTTGAATTTGACATGGACAAAGTACATTTCTTTGATGCTGAAACACAGCTACGTATTAAATAAATTAGTATCTTTGTGCACCAGAACTCACTATATGATTTGGGGGATTATGCACGTTTAGACACAAATGAACCTATTTTCTTTACGTTAAGGAAAAGGCAAACACGTTATTAAAATAAATAAAAAAGTGTAGAACATCCGTTCTACACTTTTTTCTGTAAATAGAAATAAAATAGCACACCATCTGCGGTATTATATACCCCATACTCAGCTCCATGAAGTTCTAAAATATTTTTTGAAATGGCAAGTCCAAGACCTGTTCCACCTTGTGAGCGTTGACGAGCTGTATCAACTCGGTAAAAACGATCCCAAATTTTATCTAATTGATCTTCTTCAATATGGGCACCTTTATTTTCGATACAAACCCTTATGCGACTTGGCTCATCTATTGTAGAAATAATAATATTTTCTTTTTCTGGCGTGTAACGAATAGCATTTGTGATAAAGTTTGTGAGTACTTGTTCTATACGATGGTAATTTGCAATGACCTCAGTTGCAGCAAGATGTGTGTGAATATTTAATTGCTTTTTTGTTATGTCCAAAGATAATTGCTCACATATATGCTTAATGGATTGGTCAATATAAAAAACATCCATCTGCATTTTATACGTACCAGATTCAAATTTTGCTAACTCAAGCATATCCACAATCAACATATCCATCTTATCCACTTCTTTTTCCATTGCCTTAAAGTAATATTCTTTCTTATGACTTGCAACACCGTCTTTTAAGATAGAAATACAACTTTTCATAATACTTAGAGGTGTCTTTAACTCATGCGATACCCCTGAAATAAATTCTTTTCTTGTGTATTCTAATCGTTTTTCTTTTTCTATATCTTGGTGTAACTGCTCAATATGTGAATGTAATGTATTTGAAAGTAAATTAATATTTTGAGCTAAATCACCAATCTCATCTTTTGACATCACTGGAACCCTTTCCGAAAAGTCTAAGTTTACAATTTTCTTGGTTGTCTTGTTTATTTGTAACAAAGGTCTTGCAATCTTTTTTGAATAGTAAAAAGAAGCTAGGAAAATAAGAAGTAACACAAACATAATAATATAGACATAATACTCTTGTATCATTTGTACAGCTTCATCAACTGGTTGCAGCGAAGTCATTGAGAAAATGTATGTCGTTGCACCGCTTTTATCCTTTATCGGTTTTATTATTAATTTATATTTAATATTATTCTGCTCATAATCCATTTCTTGTAAGGTATCATATTTAGGATTCTTTTCATTGAGCAATAAGTATGCCTGAAACTCTTGTATCTTTTCCATAAACAAGCTATTTGTATAAACAAAATTCGATTGATTCTTCCCATCTGAATTTGGAATCTTGGTAATTGTCCCTTCTATTGATTTTTCAGGTATTGCTTTGGCTAATACTTTTTCAAATTCAGCTTGTTCTTTTCCTTTGATTATTTTTTTTTCATAATCAGATATACCTTCAGGGGTGTCTGCAGGTGGATATTTCTTTTTATATTGTCCTATAATTTCACTTATTTTTTTATCTATTGGCTTATTTATCCAATTCATATTGGTTGCATTTGAGTGTAAAGCATAAGGAAAGAACGCAGCATTTTTTTCTATACCCCGTAAAAAAAGTGATTCTCCTAAAGTGAACTCGCTAGTTGAAATATCGTAATCACCCTTAAAATTATACAATGGTATGGTAATTGTATAATTAGCGAATTGACTTTCTTTATTTTTAGACTGCTTTAATGTTACTTCTATATAAAAATCATTGACATTCTTTAAACTTCCATTACTATCTAATGTTGTAATCCATGTATTATGTTCTCGATAAAAGTCTTCCTCTAACTTTTGAATGGCTTGTGAATTTCCGCCACTATTTAAATAATCTGTTTCAAAAGATTTCATGCTTGTTTTGATATCCTCCATTTTTTTATTAGCATAAAATTGTTTAAAGAATATCGTTTGTCCAACAAAAATAGTTGCTAAGATTAACATACATAACACTGTTGTTAACATAAATAATTTTAATACAATTCCTCTTTTCACACTTTCTCCTCCAATTTACAACCTCCTCGAGCAATGATTATAATACTCTGAGATTTATCTCTTCATTTATTTCGCAATTTACTAATATGGATATTTACTATACAATCATCACCAACAAATTCATAGCTCCATATTTTTGTAATTAATTGCATTCTCATAATGCATATACTTTGATTTGGTATTAAGTATGTAATACTTCAAATTTCGTATGAGTCAAGTTAATGTCTTCTCCTTCTATTATGGCTATAGATAATAGGAGGTGTACATGAATACCAGTACTAGATAATATATAATTGAATCGTCCTTTTTTAACAATCCGACTGTCGAGTAGTTGTTTCGTTCTTGCTAGTAAGAATGGGGGACTATATGGTTTTGCTGTGTAAGCATCTGCTCCTAACTCAAATCCAAGTAACGTATCAGCTTCATCAACGCGAGGCGTAAACTTAAGGATAGAAATATTTGATGTCTTACGGATTCGTCGATAAATAGGTTAACCACTTATTTTTGGTACATGATATTAAAAATAGCTAAATGAACTTCGTTTTCTTCAAATAAGGACAATGCTTCTTTCTCATTTATCGCTTCTAATATTTTTATCCTAAATTAAAATGACTACCTCAAAAGCCAAATTCTTTATAGCTAGCAAGAATTTGGCTTTTGAGGTTTGAATTATAAAAAACTCTCAGAATACACTTCGTTTTTTACAATCGTTTTATTTTTTAATTTCTTTAATTTTAATATGCGCTTGTTTATAAAAGGCTAATTTGTTCTGATTATACTCATTCGTGTATTTATTAAATCTCTCCTGATCTGAATGAAGTTGTTCATAAGACTGATTGATCGTTTTTACTTTCTCATGAATTGATTTAAGTTTTTCATCTTTTGCTTGTAGCATTTTGTACAGTTCTTGTTCTAATTGTAATGATTTTTTATAGTCATCATGCAATTTTTTGAAAGATTCAGCACGATTTTTATACATATCTTTAACTTTTTCAGCCTGTTCTTGTAATTTTTTATCTTCTAATTTCTTTATATAATTATCAACAGACTTCACTTCTTTTTGTGCATTTTCTAGGGTAACTTTCTCTTTCTCTAATACTTTTTCACGATCATGTAAGTTTGTTACAGCTTGATCTAACTTTTCTTTCACTACTTGATTATTCTCTTTTCCTTCAAGTGTAATTTGAGCATATAACTCTTGTCCTTGCGTTTCTAATGTTGCTAACTTTTTTGTATCTTCAAACATTGTCTTTTCTTGTTTTGTAGCACTTTCAAATGCCACATATAATTTTTCTTCTGGTTTTTGTCCTAAACAGCCTGACAATAAGGTTACTGATAAGGCTGTTATAAGTGCCAGGTTTCTATATATCATCTGCAATTCCTCCTACTTAGATGCGATTATCCTTCCAAAAATTTAATGGGAAATGAGAGGCTTCATCATATACTTCAAATTCATAACCTTTACTACGAAGATCATCAATAATTCTTTGCAACGCCTGCACTGTCTGTGATTTTTCATGCATTAAAATTACTTCGCGATTTTCACTAACCTGAGAAATTGTCTTTTGAACAACAGCATCTGGATTTCCTGTGAACTGCCAATCTAAAGAATCTATGGTCCAATCCCACTCTTTCATGCCGACACTTACCATTTTATCTCGTAATTCCTGTTTAAGCCCGGGCATACTCCCATATGGACAACGAACAAGATTTGGATGAATTCCAGTTACTTCTTTCATGATGCCTTGCGCTTGTTGCATTTCTTCAACAAATTCGCCTTGGGTATATAGCTTTTTAAAATTGTGTGTCATACTATGAACACCTGGATAGTGCCCTTCATTTACTAAGCGTTTTACACTTTCTTTATGAGCCGGGATATTTCCACCAATCATAAAGAAAGTTCCTTTTATATTATTACTCTTTAAAATATCTAAGATTTCTTTTTGAAATTGACTTGGTCCATCATCAAATGTTAAATATGCTACTTTACGAACATGACCATTGTATTGATCTGGTGCTGTTTTTTTCATTTCTCCTTTTGTTTGCTCACTTGCCAGTTGAACAGTGTTTTCTTGGTTCATTACCCCTTTTGCAGGTGATGTAAAGAATTGAAACATAAAAATCCCTAGTGTGATACAAGCAACTATTGATATAATCACCGTTATTTTTAATCCTTTTGTAAACATTCTATTATGTCCTTTCTAGTAATCTTTATTTTTCGACTTTCTACGAAATGGTTTTATTTTTTGTTAATTTGTCTAATTTAATTAGATTACTATTTTTTAAAATATTCTATAACACCATTAACAACTCCAGAGGCTACATCTGTTTGGAAATTTTTTGAATTCATTCGTTTCTCATCTTCTGGATTTGTAATATAACCTAGTTCAAGTAAAAGGGATGGTTGTTCATTTTCACGTAGTACATAGTAATCGCCAGATTTTACACCTCTATCTTTTGATTGTATATGTTTGGATAAATGTCCATGTATCATTTTCGCTAATGTCCATTCTTTAAGCCCTTTATTATAATAAGTTGTTACTCCATTTACATCACTTGTTGTGAAACCGTCATAATGAATACTAAGAAAGAGATCGGCTGATTTATTTTGAGCAATAGCTACGCGATTTTTTAATGATACAAACGTATCATCTTCACGCGTTAAAATTACAGTCATTCCTTTTTCCTCAAGTTTTTTTTGAATGTTTTTAGCTGTTTTGAGAGTTATATCTTTTTCTCTAGTTCCATTTGGTCCAATAGATCCAGGATCATTTCCTCCATGTCCTGGATCTATAACTATAACTATAACTTTTTCCGAAATTCGCTCTTTATTAATGCTTCCTTTTACTGTTGAACCAAATAAAAAATAAACTGATATAAAACCTATAAATATCAGTATAGGATATATAATTAATTTTTTTTTCATAAAAAAAAACCCTTTCTTGATCAACTTGTTTTTAGTTAATATGTTTAGAATTTGTGAAAGCAAAAATAATATTGAGAGTGTTACAAACCACCTACAAAATATAAATGCATACGGTAAATTGATAAAATTCTCTTTGCTTAACCGTCTATAAATTCTGTCATACCTTCTGGATATACTTTTAGGATAAAAGTTTTATGTAAAGATTAAATGCAGATAACATGCATTTTTTTAAAAGATTGTTATCTATAAAAGGGAGTAGCGCACACATTCATCAACTGAAAGTATATGTTTGTAGAGAGGCTGGTTTTTCTATGTGATTTTTTATAGGGATCCCGACAGAAAAATGGGTTCTGGTGCAAGGAATCTATAAAACTGGGAGGTTCTGTTGCAAAGTTTCTTCACACACAAAACGATTGAGATGGTTGCTGCTAAATGTTATGTGGCCTTAACTATCTATTGGAATAAAAAAGAACCAGCTTATAGCTGGTTTTGATTCAGTATAATTTCATATTCCCTGATTATTTTGTAAAAAGTATTTTTCTTCAGTTCTAACAGTGCCATAAATTGAACCCCAGTTATTTCTTTATTTTTCCACTTAGGATATGTTTCTTCTATTATAATTAGTTGCTTTTGATTTAATGTTGAAAGGTTACATTGAGGACGACCTAAATGTTTTCCTTGAGATTTGGCTACAGCAATCCCTTCCGCTTGTCTCTGATGAATTTTTTTTCGTTCTTGATCTGCAACATAAGACAACAAAGATAAAAATTGATCTTCCATTAATCGTCCCATATCACCCATTTCACGGAACTTACGACTATCAAACAGCGTTTCATTTTCTAAAACAACAATATCTGCTTGTAATTCTCTAGTTATGTATTTCCACTCCGAAATTACTTCATCATAGTTACGCCCCATACGATCTAAAGCATCTATGTAAACAATATCACCTGTACTTAATACTTTTCGTAATAATTGATACTGAGGACGATCAAAATGCCGTCCACTTGCTTTATCGACAAAAATACGTCGAGCTTCCACTCCTCTTTCCATCATCTTATGTAATTGACGTTGTTCATTTTGATCTTTTGTACTTACACGTATATATCCATAAATATTAGCCACTTTTGGTATTCTCCTTATATTTGTTACCATAATTATACCACTTTCGTTTATAAAGGTATTCATTAAAAATAAACGTTTGTAAATAAATCAAACACACCTTTATAAACTTGATGTTYYAATRTTTCATAGATGTTCTTTRASTGTTTRTAAAGRTATACCTTTGTAAACGCTCGTTCACTTTTTAGGACGGTTCATTTGTAAAACTCACCAATTGTGACTTTGCGCATAAATAATCTAAGAATTAAATACCTGAATTTTTACAATATTTAGCATAAATAATATCAATTTACTATAATATGTAATTTATGTAAAATCGTAATTAAGCTAAACTCTTCTTTAAATTCTTGCCCCTAACAAGGATTTAAAGACCATGCTGTTTTTAGCTACAAATGCGTAAAAAGAAAAAAGCCAAATCTATACAGAATTTGGCTTTTTTCTTTGGAGTTCATGTAAATAACAACTTGAACCCACTACTCTTTTTCAAATGTAATTGTATTTTAAACGTTTTGTTGTTATATTTCTAACTTATCAGAAAATTACAGATGAATATTTGGAACAATCTTTAGCCTATGATATTGCCCCGTAACTACTTGTATATAATAGAAGGTAAAACTAAGTTCATGACTTTTTATAATTTGTAAAAATAATCATTAAATTCTTATAGTTAATGTGTACCAAAAGGTGTGTTTTGCTTTCGGTATAAACCTAAAATTATTTTCATACCTTTTGATACTGTACAAACAAATTAGTAATAAATTTCTCAATATGGATATTGTCACTATTTTTATCTATAATATTCAAAATTAACAGTTAATGTAATATGATAAAAAAGTGATGGTTATCACCCTTTTTCTGTCTCCTTATGCCATAGATAAGACCAAATCTGGTCTTATCTTTTTTATTTATGGGATCTTGCTACACATCCATTAACTTAAAAAAATCTTTTGTTATGAGATATTTGTTGTCATTGGCTTGATGGCGGTGTGGCGGTACCTCTTAAAACGAGGAATGAGTGTAAAAATACACAAAAACCCCGAGTCATGGACTCTTTTTAAGTGTCCATGATTCGGGGTACAGTTCATAATTCCTTTTGGGATTCTTTTTTTAAAATTCACTCACACAAATGATCTGCACATCAATTCATCTTTGATATACAGATCATTTGTATGATAATTTTTATAAATAATTGCGGAATAATGAACTTACATAAATGCTTTTAAAAGCTCTTGTACGGCTGGAATTAATCCACCTAAAAATTTTAAAATTGCCATTGCGATTGTCATAATAATTCCCCCTCTTTAATTTTCTGAACATTAAGAATTCTATAAATTCATTATATTACAGATTTAAGAATATAACAATATCTTTTTTTATTCCCTCTAAGATTTCGAAATATGCTCATAACAACATTTTTCAAGCCGCATTTATTCATGATAATTAAGTTCACTTTTTTCGTTTTGGGGTGGATTTGTTTTCTTAAGTTGATGGGCATGCGGCATTCCCCTGGCAGTATTTACAAATTAATTGTTATAAACTATAATTAAACCGACCGTCGGTTTAATTATAAGGAGGATAAATGGCTAGAACAAATAAAGATTTTAATAATAAAAGAAATGAGTTACTAGAAAAAATATGGAATATATTTATTACATATGGTTATGAGAATACAACACTCTCATTTATTATTAAGACATTAAATATTTCAAAGGGTGCATTTTATCATTATTTTTCTTCTAAAGAAGAGTGTGCAGATGCAGCAATAGAAATGTATGTTAAACGTTGGTCCAAGGAAATAACAGAACGGGATGTAAAAGAATTGAAATCTGATGAAAGGCTTAAACAAATTATTTTAATTGGGATACAAATTGCCAGTAATAATAGTGAGCAGAATGAAAAAATTAATTCTCCATCAAATGCAATATTTCATCAGAAATTAATAGTTAGCATTATTAAGCAATTTGCACCCATTTATGCCGAAATAATATCACAAGGGGTTAAAGAGGGAATTTTTAATGTAACCTATCCCCTTGAAACAGCCGAGATGATTTTAACGCTTTCTAATTTTTATTTGGATATCGATTTATTTAAATGGAATGAAGGAACAATGATTTCAAAAGTTACTGCATTTGAGGAATTGCTTACACGTAGTTTGGGTGCTGAAAATAATACATTTAGTTTTATTAGTAAATTATTTGAGTTGAGGTGAAAAATAATGAAGATATTAATAGTTGGTACAGGTGTAATTGGGACTCTTTATGCTCATGCACTTTCAAGACATCACGAAATTACTCATTTTGTTCGTGAAAACAAGTTTAACATTATGAATAAAAGAACTATATCATATGACATTATAGATGAACGTGAAGATAAAGAAAATATGTATACAGTTGGAGAATATATTTATAAATGTGTAGTTAATGTGGAGTGTGATTATGATTTAATAATTGTACCTGTAAATTCATATCAATTAGATGAGGTTCTTGAAACACTTATAAAACAAGCACCTCATGCAAATTATTTGTTATTTACTTTAAATTGGGATGGAACAAAAGAAATTGATAGTATGTTGAAAAAAGAACAATATATTATGGGATACCCTGGAGGTGGAGGTACTTTTAAAGGTAACTTGCTTTGGGGAAATATAGGACAAGATGTTAAATTAGGCGCAGTATGTGAAGAACAAAAACCATTACTGAGCAAAACGATTAAGATGTTTGAAGAGTGTTCTATTATTCCTGAAATTCCTACAAACATATTACATGCATTATGGATGCATAATGTAGGATCGAGTCCTATTGGAGTTGGGCTTTCGAAATATAATGATATTGTTAGATATTTAAAAGATGAAAAATTAGTAGAAACATGCTTTAAAGCAATGAGTGAATGTTATAGCCTATGTGAAAGAAGAGGAGTTAATTTAAGCGAATTTCCTGAAGTTGAAATGTATAATATGCCATTTTCTATAATATATCCAATGTTTAAAAATAATTTTGAAGAGAATCCAATTGTTCAACGTTATACAGCTCATGCATTACTAGCAATTGATGAAATGAAAGATAACTTTAAAAAAATGCTTTATTTAGGAAATAAAATGGGGATTACTATGCCTAATATGCAGAAACTTGATAACTTGGTTTAATATCTTTTATTTATTGTGTCCTGTATATTTTAAACTTAAGGTGACATCAAATGAATTATGAGTGATACTTTTTTCAAACATAAAACCATCTTTTCCCAACGAGAGGGGGGGCTTGCCATATCGCTATTAGGCTAACAAAATTCCCCCATAACGAAAATCCTATTCATTATTGACTACTGATAATGAGACGTTATGTTAACCTTACATGTATACAATATACAACTAAAATCAAACAACATATCGCCTCTTTTAAATGGTAAAATAGGGAAAAGAAAACTCTAAATAATACCTTTAGAAGCCACTATTTATTACATAGGAGTTGCCGAAAAAAGGGATGAAAGAGAAAAGAAAAAAGTAAGGGGGGGCATAAGTGAAGTATATTAATGGATTGTACATATCACTTATATTGATGATGTTTATTAATTTACTTAATACTACAATATTTGATAATAAATATTCAGGGATAACAATGTACATCTCTTCCGTTATATTCATAATTGGGAGCACATTTTTCATAAATGCAAAACGGCTTAAAATTAGTGAGAAAAAATAAACCATTTAGGAGGTGACAATCATTAATGAAACAACAAGAACACGTTATCTTTCGTGAGGTTCAGCGATCCCCAATATGGGTATGGATACCCATATTAGGGATCGCCATACTGATGTGGTATGGATTCATTCAACAAATTATTCTTGATACCCCGTTTGGAGATAAACCAGCTCCCAATGGTGTATTAATTGTTTTGTGGTTGTTTTTCGGGATTGCCTTTCCCGTATTAATGCTTGGAGTATTGAAACTGATCATTGAGGTCCGTGAAAAAGGTCTTTATGTTCGTTTTGTTCCTTTTCATTTTCAATATAAGCAGTACCTTTTCAAAAATATACATCACTATGAATGCATTACTTACAGTCCACTAAAACGATTTGGGGGATGGGGAATTCGTTTTAACCTTAAGGGTGAAAAAGCCTATAACATGAATGGAAAGAAAGGTATAGAGTTAAAGTTGAAATATAACACAGTGGTAATCGGCACTCAAAAACCAGACGAATTAAAAAAAGCATTGGACTCAGTACAAAAAATATAATGAAAATTAATCTTCAACAAACGGGCGCAATTCAAGAATTTGTACTAGGTATACCTACTTTAAAAACAACTTAAATTTACTTCCGATATCGCTGTTTATGTTAGCTAAATTAGCTTAAAATTAAATCATTGGAGGAAAAAATATGAAAAATAAAATACCTCTAATAACATTCATTTTAGCTGCTTTATTTGTAGCTGGAGGTTTTGCATTCTTCTACTGGATCAAAACATTCCCATTCAACTAAAGAAACCTAACTACCGATAACAAAAATTATGTAAATGAGCTGTCCATATGGGCAGCTTATTGTATTTTTTGATTAGCGTGGTTTTTTTCCAAAATGCTGATGGTATCCCATGCCCATCAAGCTAAGATTTTGAGACACCCCAATAATGAAAATTTTAACTTTTTACAGTTATTCATAAAAATTCGGCTCATTTCTTTCGTTTTGGAGAACAATCAATTTCTTAGGTTGATGGCGATGTGGCGAGCMCCCTAATTTGATCAATCTTTATTCTAAAGCTACATTTATTTCATTGTGGTGTATACTTATCTAAAAATCTAAGGAGTTATATATATGGTTAATACAAAAGAAATGGCTGAGGTTTTTAGGATAGGATTACAAATTGGGTTATTTTCAAAAACTGATGTAATTAATTGGGCTGATCAAACAATTGAAATATTAGATAGTCCTTCTAATGAAATTATAGAAGTTTCTTTATCCAGTAATGATAAATTGGTCGATATTGCATCTAAATTAAAAAAAATAAAGGGAAGATATGATGAAAAATTACCGTTAAAAATTATACTGGGACTTTTATGGGAGAAATTTATTGCAAATGAAGAAAATGCACTAAAAATAAAACCGTTTATATTTAGTATGGTACATAATAATTGCTGTGAAGGGTTCGATAATGTAAATAAACAGCTGTATAATTTTAATGAGGAAATAAATTTAGCTGCAGATAATATATTTGGGAATCTAGAAGATATTAGTCAAGAAATAAAAGGATTTTTATCTATTTATAAAGATTTTAGTATGTATTTTCATTTTCCTTATGGTGGGCTGAAAGATGAATAAAAACAACAGGTCTCAAAGACTCTTAGAACTTCTTGAAGCAAATAGAAAAAAGCATAAACCTACTCATGGTGCTTTATATGAAGAATGCGTCTGCGTGTTAGGTGCTGAAACTAAAGAATTATCTCCTGAAAGAGGATCAGAAATATACAAATTATTAAATGACTCTTACCCTTTTGAATGGTGGGGACGAATCAATTGGAATAAGGTTGCCCTTAAACATGCCATTGACTCAATGGATCAAATATCTCATCTTATCCCATTGGAAAGTAAAGTCTATATCCTATGGAGTACGGGAACTGCTCCTGTTCTCTATGCAAGTTTAAACGATGTATTACGTAATATTGACGATGTAACGGCGGTTGGTAGCGACACTTATCTTTTTTGTCCAAATAATTTTGTTATAGAATTTTACCATGAAGGTGAAATCATCATTGGTTTTGGAAAAGACCACATTTAACAGCTCACATATAAAGAAAATTGAAGGAACTTTTCTAGGTTGCCAGATACATTGACTGCTTATAAGTGAGATTATGTTAATTGAACAAATAAACTTGTAAATTATGTTAATTATAGTAAAATTTATAATGGTGATGATTATGAGAAAAGGCGAAAAAGATGATTTATCTTGGAAAATATTCAGAGTATGGATATCAATTCCAAGAAGTATCCGTTTAGCATTTTTGTGGTCAATTCTTATAGGATTTTCTTATTTAGGTTGGGTAAAAATCATACGTAAATTATTTGAATAAGTATATTGGAAAATGTTCAGTAACCCCTTTATTTTCAGTATTTTAAATGTATACTTTTCTTGTTGTTTTTGAGGATATTATGAGAATTGAATTAAAGTCAATGTTTAAGGTGATTTGAATGTAAACAAATATTCAAAAGTTTACTTTCAAAAATATAAAAAGAATCCTGGGATTCCAGCATTCTTTTTGATAAATCAATAAGATATATTATTTAATTATTGAAAAGGAACGTCGTATATAAACCATGTCCCATTTTTTTTATACATATGGAATTGAATGTTGGTACCTATCCATGGGGGCATATTAATAACTGCGGAATCCTTGTAATCTTCGTTTATTATTACGGATGATCTTGCAAATCTAAAAGATGATAGAATTGTTTTATGAAATTCAGGTGCTTCTTGGGTGTTTTTGCCCATCCCCTCGAAAAGGGGGAATAAGGGGTTCAGCCGAGATATATACGTTATCTTAACCAAGAAAATTAAAATATGAATTTAAAAGGGCCCTTACGTTGAATACATATACTCAACGTAAGGGCGAATTATTTTTGGTTTGAAATAAAGCTTGATTAAAAACAACTTAAGGATCTGTGTAGCCGATTTCCTTAACGTACAGAAAATTGGCTTGTTGGTTCGTTACTCGTTAAAAATGTTTGTAAAGCTTCTAGAGGTTATATCAACTTGCATTTTATTTGCTAGGATACCATTTAGCTAACCACTTATTCCATTTGTCTTTTTGAATATTAGTGTCAAATATAGTGTTTTTCTCGGGCTTGTCAGTAAGACGTACGGATGTATCATTAACAGATAAATATTGTCCGTGGTTATTTTTTAAAGAGAAGATTCCAAATCCATAATCAACAAGTGTCCATACTTGTCCGTAAGCGCGAAATCCTGTAACGCCCACCTCACCATTTACAGATGTAAGATAGGTTGAATTTGCTTCTATGTAGACCTTGTTAGATCTTTTTTCAAGTGGAATAATTGTAAATATACTCCTATCTTCTGGGATCCAATTAGATGAAGTAGAAATATTCGTACTCCCCTCCCATGTTCGCAAGACGTTACCCTCGTTTCTAATTTTCACAGAAATAGAAGAACATTCTTCATTTTTATATTGTGTAACGACGGCGAGTTTATGTTTCTTTATCTCAGCAAGCTCATCAGAGGTATAACTAAAAATTCCAGATGCTTTTACTGGATTCGAAGTTATCGTTGCCAGTTTTCGCTTCTCTCCCGGTAGTTCATGAAAAAGTTTCATTAGGTCAAAAGAAGCACTACCTGGTTTTATATTTGGAAATTCCTGTCTAATATATTTTAGAGCTAAAGGACCATTCATTTGACCATTATTGTCACTTTTTAAGTAATATGTTTGCCAATTCGTCAGCGCAATACCAGTATTCCCTTCATCTAATTGTTTTTGTGTAATATAATACAGATCATGTTCATATAGATCT
>NZ_JBFTMC010000072.1:0-23403 GCF_056396765.1 Bacillus sp. 05T22 | reverse complement strand
ATCTTAGTATACTCTTTATAGAGCGTATCCATCACTTCTCTACCATTCTTAGCTTTTGTTTTATATGCGATTGTAATATTTTCTTCACGATTATCAATATGTTTTTTTAATTCTTTTTGGAAACTTTTTAATAATTTGGTATCCGGTTTTATATCGTCTACTTTTTCATTTGTAGCTGCATAAGATACTGCAGGAACTTGTAAACCACCAATCATAATCGTTGAACAAAGTGCGACAGCTGTTAAGTACTTGTTTGATTTCTTCATCTCATCTTKTCACGCCCTTCTACTTAAAATCATAAACAATGTTCATATATTTTTAAAGTATACAATACTTTTTCAAAAAGAAAATATGGGATTGTGCATATTTATTAATCATTATTTTATCATCACTAAATATCGAATTTTTAAAAAATATATCATAAAAGAAAAGCAGTAAACTCCTCAATAAGAATTAACTACTGCTTTTCCTTCTAACAAGACTGCAATACACAGCATGTATTTTCAAAACGACGTTGCTTTAAATCTTCATTTCCAATGCAGAAATACAGCATCCCTAAATCTCCCCACATCATATTACAATTTGTATAGTCAGAGTCAACTTGGAATAACAATGTCATATCCTGATCATTAATACCAGCATATTCTCCAGCCTCCTCAAATACTTCTCTTTGCACTGAGAACGGTTCACCAAATACTTGATGATTATCATAATGATCTGGCATTAATTCCTCTAATAGTTGTAGAAAACGATCCGAATCAGCTTCATCTTCAATAAATAGCTCAGGGAGTTTATATGTTAGCTTAAATGATAATGCACATTGTGTATATTTTGATGGTTGACCACTTATCCTCTGTAATTGTTCTAGCGAAACGTTATAATATAGAACACGCCAAGTACCTTCATATTGATAATTGCCATTATAGAAGAAATACAACATACCTGTTTTAGGTAAGTCATGCTCTATGTTCACGCCTTGTAGGTCAGCTAGATTGAATTGTGCAATAAAATCTAATGCCTTCCCTTCATAAGTTGGGTATTCAAATGTAGATGGAACATCAGGCATTCCCCCCATCTTTGAACAGCCAATTGAAAGTGACTCCTCTTGTCTCGGAATAACTTTTACACATGGAAATATAGTAACTAATAGTTCTGGTTTCATATGTGTTAAATCATATTTATCAATTAATAAATCAATCTGGTTTCTCATAACTTCTCCTTACGTAAATGTGCTTATCCGTATCATAACACACATACAGTACATCCTTCATCCTAAAAAATCGAAATAAGCTATTCAAAAAAACGGGCTTATCCCTAGGACGCGAATAAGTTTAAAACAGCATAGTATACAGTGTTCCTACAAACACGATCTTTCATAATTCCTTATAGCAGATCCTCTAATTGTTCATTTTTCTTTATTCCAACTCTTATTATAAGGAGGCATTCCATATGGGTTACGGTTACGGCGGTTTTGGTGGCAGTTGCGGTGGCGGCGGTTACGGCGGTTTTGGTGGTTTTGGTGGTAGTTGCGGTGGCGGTTGTGGTTACGGCGGTTTCGCTTTATTAATCGTTTTATTCATCCTTTTAATCATCATTGGAGCTAGCTGCTGGGGTGGCWTCATCGGTTGCTAAGTAGCTTTAAAAACTATTGTAAAAAAGCACGTGAATCACGTGCTTTTTTGCTATACGGCAAATCCAATCTTTGAAAGGAATTATTTCTATGAACATCGATGGTGTCTTTGAAGGTGGCGGCGTTCGAGGAATTGCACATGTTGGTGCAATTTGTGCATTAGCAAAGCAAGGCTATGAATGTGAACGTGTAGCGGGAACATCAGCTGGAGCTATTATTGCAGCCCTTCTGGCAGCAGGTTACTCTTGTGAAGAATTAAAAATAATTATTAGTAACGTTAATTATCATCAATTTATAAAAAAAACTTTACTTGAGAAAATTCCTTTTGTAGGAAAGGGATTAAATGCATGGGCTAAATTAGGGATTTATTCAAATGATTTTTTAGAAACATGGTTAGAAGACTTACTACACAAAAAAGGGATTCATAATTTTAGCGACTTATCTAATCCACAAAACTTAAAAATCATTGCCTCAGATATTAGTAATGGAAAGATGGTTATTTTCCCTGATGATTTACCAAACTATGGATTTACAAATCAAGATTTCTCTATCGCAAAAGCTGTTAGAATGAGCAGTACTATCCCTTTCTATTTCGAACCAGTAAAATGGAAAACACCTAAATGGAAACAACCTTGTTATATGGTTGATGGAGGTCTTCTTAGTAATTATCCAATTTGGATTTTTGACTCACCTAATATACCCCGTTGGCCAACTTTTGGCTTTCATTTTGTAAAAAATGAAATACAAGCTGAACCTGTCCCTTATGAAGATCCCATCTCGATGTTTAAAGGCTTATTCAAAACGATGATGCAAGCACATGACTTACGCCATCTAGATAAAGAATCGAAAGCAAGAACCATTGCAATTCCAACTGGAACAATTACAAGTACAAAATTCCAATTAACTACTGAGGAAAAAGAATGGCTTTATCAGTCTGGTTTTAACGCTACCGAAAAATTTTTACAGTCTTGGAATTTCAAAACATATATTAATCGATTTAGAAACGGGAATCGAATTTGAAAAAGAAATTAGCATCGCTATCCATAGAATCCTTAGAAAAATACCTCTTACTGTATTCATTTACTTTTTTCATTATTTTCACATGGATATTGTAAGACCACTAAATCATAAAGTGAAACTTTAATCAGTGGGGGTTTTCTTCATCCCCCACTGATTATTAGTTGAACGAATCGGGCTTTTACGGACAGTTCATCTCCCACCTAACTTCTTTGCTTTCGCTGAATTTTGAGGTGGGAGTGTTACTGTCCGTTAATGCGGGATAAAAAAGAAATAAGCCTAATAAACTAAATGTTTTATCCTACTACTTACGAACAATAATACCTCCAACTCAAAGTCCGACGAAAGTAAAGATGTTAGATGTTAGAGGTAAGATTAACTACCCGTAAAATTAAAGTTTCATTTTATTAGGCTTCTTCATAAAGTACTACTCCTCACTTTTACCACTACTATAAGCCAGAAGTGGCTCATACATCATTATTGCGTGATTTCCCGTTACATATTGATCCTCAACAAACTGTTTTTGTTGATTAAACGCTCTACGATGTATGACATTACATCGGATATAGCCACCCCAATACGCTGGCTTAATTGCATGTTCTTTTTCATATACTTCATATTGGTAAAGCTGAGGATAGGCTGTTCTCCATTCCCCTACTAAGTGTTCATCTGTCACGTAAAGATGAAGTTGATAAGCTTGATCTGTTTCATTTTTTATTTGTAAATCAAGATAGTTATAGGAGCAAGTCGCACCACTTCCAAACGGCTGTGTACGCTTTGAATCAGGAAATACATCATAGCTATGACGATATCGCTCTGTTACGGTTAGTGTTGTATGTAATGTCATCCAGTATATTAAATTTGAAAGTTGACAAAGCCCACCTCCAACTCCTGGTTTAAAAATACCATAATGCAATACCATTCCTTCTACATATCCTTTTCTCYTYGTAGKCTTACCTATYAAACGCCARTAAGAAAATGTTTCTCCCGGYTTAATKACAACACCATTTARCTGTTTAATAGCRATYTTCAAATTAATAATTTTATTCTCTTGATACCACATATCTACATCTTTAAGTTTACGAAGCAGTATCGTTCGATGCTGTATAACAGTACAAGGTAACTTTTCTTGTTGAAAAGTTTTAGCATACTTTTTCCCATCCGTTAACCATTGAATATTCCTTTTTACAGAGTAATACCACGTTCCTAACATAATACGATACTTAGACCTTTTTTTAGGCCGTATGTTTACTTCATTCATTTTATTCTCTCCTCTATCATCTATGTATTTTCTATGGTTAAAATAATACTTATAAGCTCATACAGCATTCTTATTACTGTTTTCAAATAAAATATTATAATATACAGAAATAAGTATAGTATTATCTTAGAAACAAAGAAATGATATTTGAAGTTAATTTTATACAAATATGAAAAAAGAGCGAATCTTAGATTCACTCTTTCTCTCTATTTTAGTAGCTTAACAATTAGGGATACTGTAATCCCTCCGCTTCTTCAGCAGTAACAACAACGTAGCGGCTTCCCGTCCTTAACCCTAATAATTCTGCTTTTTCAATCGCTTCTTGTTTTGTTTCTGCATAGGCAGCTAAATACTTTGTTCCATCGATAACCTGACAAATGACATATTGTTTCATATTTCTTCTCCTTTTTCAATTACTGGTATTTATGATATCATTTTTCACTTCTAAAAATTGTGATTATTATACTGAGAGATTCTTTATCAATCTCGCAACCATTTCAATCCCGTTCTCTATATCATGCATTGAGGCATATGAATAAGAAAGACGTAAATATTGGCTTCCAGTCAAATCGTTCCATATTATCACTCCACTGATTTTTGGTTGGTTTGTTATCCAACCATATGGATGGATACAATTTCGATTTTCTTTTATACAATATACACTATCATATTTCAGTAATTTATATGGGAGGAAATAAAATGATTGAAGCAATTCTTCACGGAATGGTTCTTGCGTTTGGACTCATTATTCCATTAGGTGTACAAAACGTCTTTGTCTTTAACCAAGGTGCTAGTCAGCCAAATATTTTACGGGCTACACCAGTTGTCCTAACCGCATCAATCTGCGATACAATTTTAATTTTGATTGCAGTACAAGGGGTATCACTTATGCTTCTGACCTTTTCATGGCTAACAACAACACTTTATGTAATTGGATTTTTCTTTCTGATTTATATGGGATGGATGATTTGGAAAAGTGATTCTACAAAAGAGACGATTGAAGCAAAAACGATGACTATCAAAAAGCAAATTATCTTTGCCGCTTCTGTTTCCTTATTGAATCCACATGCAATTTTAGATACAATTGGCGTCATTGGCACAAACTCTATTCAATATGTAGGCAGCGAAAAATGGGCCTTTACTTTTACAACAATTATAGTTTCTTGGCTTTGGTTTATTGGCTTAGCATTTGCAGGGCGCGTGCTTGGAAAATTACATTCATCAGGAAACACAATTGCAATTCTAAATAAAATTTCAGGGGTTATTATTTGGGGAGTTGCTCTTTACATGCTAAAACAACTCATTTTTTAGAAAAGAAAGTATAACGGTTCAGTATATTTATAGGTAATTGTTAAACAATAATTAAAGTTGTATTTCTTGTATAATGTTCATAAAAGGAGCAGTTACTTATATGGAATTCCGATATCCGATAAGTCATTAACAGCGGGCCTGAATAAACTTATTGAAAATTCCGATTAACTAACAATACCCGATTATGGTCGCTATGTTGATCATACGAAAGAKAACTAACAAGTTGAAATGAGATATTAAAAAATCCATTTGCAATCATTTGCGGATGGATTTTTTAATATCTCTTATAAAATTTCGAATTAAGATTTAGGTTCCGGAACTGAATTTAAAGGTTTATTATTCTTTTTAGGCTTAATCCACACAATTGTAATAATTGCTCCAACAACTGCAAATATACAGGTTACGTAAAATACTTCATGATCTGTACCCTTCATAAAGTAAGAATACAGAGGTGGTCCCGCTGCTACACCAATAAAACGCATTGAACTATAAAAAGAGGTAACAGTTCCTCTTTGTTCTTTTTCAATTCCTTGTGTAATAAGAGCATCTAAACACGGTAAAGCAATCCCGATTCCGCTTCCCATAACAACAAGACAAAGAATTAACAAGTAAATGCCTTTTAAAAATAATGGAAGTATAACAGACGCGGCTGCTAATATAAACCCGATATATATACATTTTTTCATAACATCTTGGTCATCACCAATTTTCTTTCCTGCCATGTATGAACTTATTGATAATACAAGCAACGGAATCGCAAGTATACATCCTTTCCAAATTCCATGAATGTTATATTTCTCTTCCAATATCGTAGACAAATAAAAAAGAATTCCAAATAATATGAGCATAATGATAGCACCTAATGCAAAAATTGCGACTAACCATCTTCCCTTTTCTTGGAAAGTCGAACCAATTGATTGAATGAATTCTTTGAGAGGTGGTGCTTGATTTTCTTGTTTCTTTGCTTTTACTAACAGTAATAATAAGATGATAGCAACTGCACATAAAACTGGAATGGACCAAAATGGTAAAAACCATACTACTGCTGCGAGAGCAGAACCTAATATTGGACTTAGAACTTTCCCAAATGTATTTGACGTTTCAATAATCCCTAATCCCGTACTTACTTGTTTTTCATCTTTATATAAATCGCCAACACATGGGATTACAACTGGCATCGCTCCAGCAGCACCTATCCCTTGAATCGCTCTTCCAATTAGAATCCAAACATATGGATTTTCCACTTTCCATGATACCCAACCCGTTATTGCACCACCGATAGCTGCAATTAACAAACTTGGAACCATTACCATTTTACGTCCCCAGCGATCCGATAAATACCCAGCAATCGGAATCAATACAATCGCAACGATAGAATATAATGTAATAATCATGGATACTTGAAAAGAAGAGATATGGAGTTTTTTTTCAAGTGTCGGAAGGATTGGAATTAGCATCGAATTTCCTAATGTCATAACAAGTGGAACAGATGCAAGTGCAATTAAACAACAGTTTTCTTTTTTTAGCATGTTGATTTCGAGACCCTTCCTCACGTATTTCTTTCCATATAGTAACCCTGATGAAATTCATTTTTAAATTTCATCAGGGCTATCACATTTTGTCTGCTTTTCAACTTATATAACAAAAGAAATTGGAGTATATCATAGCATTACTTCTATTTTCCCAATCCTTACAACAGTATATTCGTGCTATTAAATGGAAAACTCACTTTTGTTTTAGTAAAAGCTATACAAAAAAGAAAGGAAGAATTCTTCCTTTCTTTCATACTGCTTTAAATTAACGAGTATACCCGCCACCAAGCTGTTGTTCTGCCATAGCTACAAGGCGTTTTGTGATTTCACCACCTACAGAACCATTCGCACGTGAAGAAGTATCGGCTCCGAGTTGTACACCAAATTCCTGTGCAATTTCATACTTCATTTGATCAAGAGCTGCTTGTGCTCCGTTTGATGCTAACTGATTTGAATTACGATTTCTAGCCATTACCGTTCACCTCCTTTATATATTAAAATGTTTAAAAATCACACGTTTTATACTTGGTATTTATTGGTAAAAAGTATACATTTTTTAATTCTGTAATAAAAGTCCTAGTATGAATACACCTTCCCATGGGCTAAATACATTCGTAAGCTGAAAACTTCATATTTTATTTTTATTCAATCCTACAATACAATAACAACAACTGTTAACATAATATAATTATTTTATTATGTTAAGCTCTTATACAGACTTTTAATATTTCTCCAACAATATGCTGTTTCTTCTACATCTAACCTTTTCAAAAATTTTGTATCAATGAGTTCTGGTCTAAATTTTTCATAAAAAAGCTTAGAAGGATTACTRGAAACAACCCATACTAATACAGAAGACATATCATTTTTTATAAATTCTGACACAAGTTCTTGAAATAATCTCTTTCCTAATTTATTTCCTTGATATTCTTTCAATAAGTAAATCGCATACAGTTCTCCGTCACAATTATACTTTCCTGTTCTTTCATGACCACCATCAATAAATCCTATAATTTTCTGATCAAACGTTTCTGCCACATACCTATATTCATTTCCTACTGCTTGTTTAAAGATATTTTCCCATTGCTTTTCCCGACTTTCATACGTTGCATTGTCTATGATTTCATCAGATATTATTCCTTTATATGTTATTTTCCAACTATCAACATGCACTTTTGCGATCCCTTTTATATCCTTTTCTGTTGCCTTTCTAATTGTTATATCCATTTCCTCTCCCCCTCTTGTCCCTCATTATACCAAAGGGGAACATAGGATCTATATCAATTAAGCAAATCATTTAATATTTCCCTTTCTTCCCTATATAATTAATTTCCTATGGCAATTCATATCAAAAACATTTTAAAGTTGGAATAGTTGGAACAAATACAATCACAACTAGATCTATCGAAGATTCACGTATATTATAAGACTTTTCTCTTACAGCGGTTTATTCAAGGTTAAAGCAAAAAAATTATGGGAGGCTAGACAACAAATCGGTCTTGTTTTCCCTGCTGATAAAGTGGAATTTTAATCATGGGAGGTTCTTCATCTTTCGCTTAACTTCTTTATTTTTTCTAAAACTAAAGGATGGTTATTACTACTCATAATAGTGTAAAAAAACAATACTTTTCAAATAAAAAAGGGTGAATTTCATCACCCTTTTTTGATTTAATCTTGTTTCACTCATTAAACTTTATAATTATCTACTTTCAACCTCAACCGAAACAATATGATCAATTTCCTTTAAGGAACTGTATAATTCGGTTGTATATAAATCTTCAGGTGCTAATATAACCATTTCTAATTGCTGAGATTCACTATCAATATCTTTAATTTTCACGCGTTTCACTTGCATGTTTAAGTTTTTAATTTGTTTAAAAATGCCATCTAATTCTCGGTGCTCTTTTACGATAATTTTAATCGCTAAATCCCTTTGTCTTAAAGAATAAGGACCTGCTATTTTAACAAGGTGTGGCAATACATTTATAGCTAATATAATTAAAATCATCGCAACTATTGCTTGTATATAAAAGCCTGCCCCAATTGCAATCCCTAAAGCAGATGCTGCCCAAACCATTGATGCTGTTGTTAATCCTGAAATCACATCATTATTTCTTCTTAAAATTACACCTGCCCCAAGGAAACCAACACCACTTACAATTTGTGCTGCTAAACGCATTGGGTCCATATTTGTATGTCCTGGTGAAGAGTAAACATTCACAGATTCAATCGAAACCATCGTAATTAAACAACTTGCTACAGAAATGACCATACTTGTTTTCACACCGAGTGGTTTATTCTTTAGTTGCCTGTCAATCCCTATAAATAAACCTAAAAAGAGTGCCAAACCTAATTTGAGTAAAAATTCATATGTCATTTTTCATTCTCCTTACTTATATGATGTTCATCATTTCTTTTCTGAAACATCTTTTTTCTCCTTAAACATTAAACTATAACTCTTTTAGAATTTCATTTCCAGTCTTTTCTGTCCTACAAGTTAAAAAAACCGAAAAACATTATATTTTAAATGTCTTTCGGCTTTTTTGTCTATATTATTTGATTAAGGTATTTCATTACCTTTTCGCATTTGAGCCTTACACCTTAAATTTACGTATTACCTAACATCATACTATATAAATCCACTTTGATTTTTCGACATATAAATCGCTGCTACAAAGAAAATAGGTGACTTGCACTCGTTTTCTCTCTCTGTTTTCACTTAGCATGGGGCAAGAAGAGGATCTGACCACTTCTATGCATGGCCGGATGCTCTCTCCCCCTAAAAAGAAAGGATTTATGGCAGTTTTTTAATTTGGATTTATGTACTTTATTTTTGTTCCTTAACCTTAATTTTCGCTTCCTTATAGAATGCTAGTTTTCCTTCATTATACTCTTTTGTATATCCATTGAACTTCTCTTTTTCTTTTTGCATTTCTTCCGTTAATTGATTTACAGCTTTCACTTTCTCGCCGATTTCTTTTAACTTTGTTTCTTTTACTTTTAACTCCGCATAAAGTTCTTTTTCAATCGCCATTGATTTCATATAGCTTTCGTTCATTTTTTGAAAAGCATCATAACGATTCTTATAAGCTTCTTCTACTTTTTTCGCTTGTTTTTGTATTTTTTTATCTTCAATTTTCTCTACATTACTTTGAACTGAGTTCGTCTCTTTCTGTGCTTTCTCTAATGCATCTTTTTCATTTTTTAATATTTTTTCACGCTCGCCCACATTTGAAACTGCTTGGTCTAATTTTTGGGCAACAGCCTCATTATGCTCTTTTCCTTCTTTTATAATTTGAGCATATAATTCCTGTCCTTGTTTTTCCAGCGTCTCTAATTTTTTCGCATCTTCAAACAATGACTTTTCTTGTTTAGCTGCGTTTTCAAATGCAACAAATAGATTTTCTTCTGGCTTTTCGCCAAAACAACCTGATAATAATCCTACTGATAATGCTCCAACTAGTGCTAATTTTCTATAACCCAACTTCTTTTCCTCCTATGTTACATACGTTTGTCATGCCAAAAATTCAACGGGAAGTGATCACCTTCATGATACGCTTCAAATTCATAACCTTTTTCTTTTAATCCTTTTATAATTGCCGGTACTGCTGCAACAGATTGCGGATGAATATCATGCATTAAGATAACTTCTTTAGGATTCGTTGCACCTGTAATTACATTTTCAACAATTTTTGCTGAAGCAGCATCAACAGGCATTTTATTATATCTCCAATCTAAAGAGTCAATCGTCCAATCCCAAACTTTTAAGCCATCTTCTACTACTTTATTACGAAGCGCTTCATTTAAACCAGGCATAGAACCGTACGGAGGACGTGTTAATTTCGGAAATTCTCCAATAATATTTGCTATTAAGCCTTGATCTTCTTTCATTTCATTCACATACTCGCCATTTGTATACAATTTTTTGAAATCATGTGTCATACTATGCATACCCACATAATGACCTTCTGCTTTCTCACGCTTTACTAAATCTGCAAATTGTTTTACATTTGCACCGATTAAGAAAAATGTTGCTTTCGCATCATTTTGTTTTAATATATTTAGTAGTTCAGCCGTATATTTTCCTGGCCCATCATCAAATGTAAGGTAGGCAACTTTTCTGACTTGACCATTAAATTGACTTGGTGCTGTTTTATTCATCTCCACTTTTGACTGCTCACTTGCAAGCTGTAAAGAATTCGCTTGATTTGCTACTGCCCTAGCTGGTGATGTGATTGATTGAAACATAAAATACCCCACTGCGATCGCAACAACAGCCACTATTGTGACTATAATGCTTTTTACATTAAATACATTTCCCATTCTATGAAATTCCTTTCTATTAATCTTATATAATTCTTCCATTCATATTAATCTATTCAATTTCTTTTCAATCTTCTAAAATGAACATTAATAAACTATATACAAAGGAAGTTTTACCCTAATTCGTGTACTTCGTAATTTCTCACTAACTATATATATGCATTTTATTATATATGTAAACATTTTTAAATAACTCCAATAATATTTTGATTTATTTAATACCCATATATATTATAAATCAAAAAAGGTTGGCCAGGCGCCAACCTTTTACAATTAGTTTCGTGCTGCTTTTGGCGTAACACCTAGATGTTCATTCAACTTTTTAGAAATGTCTTGCACATTTTTTTCGTTTGGAATGTAGTAATAAATACCACCGATACGTTTATCCGTACCTTCTATTTGCATTTTCTCCATCTGTAAATCAGTTCCGGCCATATTTCTTGTAATGGAAAGCATATCATCAAATGTTAAGTTTGTTTTCATATTGCTATCAACTGCATCTAAAAGGGAACCTAATTTACTAATTGATTGAACAGACATTGCTTTTTTCGCAATTGCTTCAATAACGAGCTGTTGTCTTTGACCACGCATTGCATCACTATCAATTTTACGAGTTCGTGCTAACGCAAGAGCTTGCTCTCCGTTTAAATGTTGGTAGCCTTTCTCTAAATGAATCATACCTGCTTGATCTTTACTATCTTGTTCTGTAAATGCAACTGGTACATCCACATCAATACCACCAAGTGAATCTACAATTTTCACAAAGGAATCAAAGTTGAATTTCACATAATAGTCAACTGGAACATTTAAAAATCTCTCTACTGTATCCCGTGTACTTTCAACTCCACCGAATACATGGGCATGCGTAATTTTATCCAATTTCTTTTTTGATGGAATATACACGCGAGAATCACGTGGAATACTTACTAATTTTACTGATTTATCACCTTTATTAATTGTTGCCAATAATAGCGCATCCGTACGAACAGCTTCTCCATATTGTCCTTTTCGAATATCACTTCCATCAACACCCATGATTAAAACAGAAATATTATCTTTTAACGGTTCAACCTCTTTATCGCGTTTAGTTGATTTCTCAATTTTTGCATACGCATCACTTACAACCGCATTTGCTTTATTATATAAAAACGAACCATATCCTACTCCACCAAAAATGAGTAGTAAAAATGGAATCAAAATGAACCACTTCACAGATTTTCTTTTAGAACGTTTCTTTTTACTTCTTGTGTTTTGTTCTAATTCAGAGCTCATGTCTATTCTCCTCTCTTTCTCTTTTCCTAGTATACTCCATGTCTATTAATCTTCATATTGAATTTCATTTCATTCACCTTACATTTTTGTAAGGTTTCGTTGTAAAGAAGTAAAATCAATATGTATTTCATTTCACATTATACTCTCGTGTTGGATTTTAACAAGACATCAAATGATAATTTCAAAAAATTTACAATCCTGTTGTATACTAGTAAAAAAATCCCCACCAGTTTAGCACTTTCGTTACCATACCAGTGGGAACCTGCTACATTTATCACTGTTTATTTATTTCAGGTTTGTAAATCATTTTCTTACCTTCGTCAAAAATAACAGCCGATTTTGCTGGTATTTCTGTATCTTCTGTTTTTACATCTTGATCAGAGAAGTTTACAATTATTTTTATGTCCTTTCCATAGGAAGCTGTTTGCACAAGTTTGTCTTTTGAAAGATATGCAAAATTCGTCATCTCTTCTGTTACTGCTTTTTTATGAAATGCTTCCCATGTTTTTAAATGATGTGTAATTTCATTTTTATGCTTCTTCCATTCAACTTCATCTAAGTGATATAAAGGAGGAACGTTATACAATAGTTCATATAACATACGATTTCCGACTTCATCTTTTACCTTCAAGCTACCCCATTCCCAATGATGAGTTGTAATGACAGAGTCATTGTACACTAATTTATATAAAGGTATTGAATACACTGGGTTTAAGTACACTTGTTTATATTCTTCCTTCACTGGTACTTGTTTTGCATACTTTTCTGGAACATTTTGATTTGGCGACCAGTAACCCCCAACATAATATGGACTTGTCTTATTCTTTCTCATATCTTCATCGGCCCATTTAATAACGGGTGTTTCAATACCATGTGCAAAAGCAATCACTTGACTTGCAAAATCATTTCCACCCTCAGAACCAACAACCATACCTTTTTCTTTCGCTATATAATCCATTCGTGCTAAACGTGCTTTTAAATCTTGCTCTTGTGTTGTAATATGCTTTGGAGAATAATCATCATAAATTTCCCCTGTGGCGTCACAATCAATAAACCATGAATTAAATGGGGTACCATTATTTAATATGCCACTAACTCGTTCTTTCACACTAGGTAAAGATAATGTCGGATTTAATTTACGACCTTTTCCTAGAAATCCTTGTATTTTCTCACCATTTTTTTTGGCAACCGTTGCATCTTCAAATAGTGAAGGATCTTTAAAGGAAGCTGTATTCCAATTTTTATCGCCTTTTTCATGAATGGAATGATAAGAATCATATGGACCAACTAAATATCCCATTTTCTCAGCTAGCTTCACAAATTCCGGTTGAATGAATCCTTGTTCCCAGTTCGGCAGTCCAATCCATGCATGTTCAATACCAGCTTCATCCATCTCTTTTAATACATTCGTTCCATCTGCACTACCCCATTTGTCAACATCCTCAACTGCATCACCAAGTGTTGATTTTAACAAATGTTTATTTAAACTATACAATTCCGTTTCAGTTAAGTGATCTACGCCTTTTTTCAATAATTGATTTGCCTCATCATCAACTTTCGGAAACATATCTTCTTTATAAAACTCCTTCATTCCTAACACTTCATTTATATAACGTAAAACAACATTTTCCTGATACTTATCAATAAAATCTTGCTTATTAATTTGATCAAATACATTTAATTCGCCAGGCTCTTTACTATATTTTTGAATCAGTTCTTTCATCCACCCAAATATAGGACTATTGATTTGTTGTCTTAGTTTTGGCCAATCTATATTACTTTGCGATAAAGCATTTTGATTCCAAAAATAAAAGTGAGCTGCTCCGTATAACTTTTCAACTTCTTTATTTTGTTTTGCTTTCTCTTGTAATGTTTTAAATTCACCTTTCTCTACAATATTGTTCTTATACAATTTTGCAATATTCACCGCATCATTATCAGTCACATACAGTTGAAAACCGTATGATTTATTTTTGTTAATACTCGGAAATTCATGGGTAAAATCAAATCCAATTTTCGGATCAGAATGAAATTCAACTTCATTATTAAACATATTGTTTGCAACAAATACCATGGAATATTTCGAACCATTTAATGCAAAAAATTTCATTGAAAATGATTCCGCAAATGAATACGTTTCATCCTTTAAGAATTTCTTCCAATTTTCATCATTGCTCGGAATATACTTACCTTCCCATAAAGGAAGTGTATAATTTTCAGCTTGTACTTTTGGCCAAGTAAAGCTTTCTGCACCTGTAGATTCAATCGCAATATCTACATGATCTTTTTTCTTTTCTAAATTCACTTTTATTTTCTGATCAGGATATTCCCATGATGTATGTGTATCATCTTTTTTCAACTTTGATACTTTCATTTTCGGTAAAGGCTGTGATGCTTGCTCCTTCACTCCATCATGGTCTATCGTTAAAGCAAACGTTTCTGGATTAACCTCATACGTAAAATCTTTATATGTTACTTTTTTTGCTTTGAATTCCTGTGAAACATTTTTTTGTGTCCAATTGCATCCAGCCGTAATTGTCATTGTTGTAAGAAGACATATTGTCATCATTTTTTTCATCTTCTGCACCTCCACCACTGAATATATAGGTGGTTTGTTACAGGAATATGGCAAAGAGCATAAAAAAGAAGCCTGTCTCAAAATTCTTGTATTACGGTTGTTACTACACCAACCTAAAACAAGAAAAGAGTTCGACTCCTTTATGTCTATTATATAAGAGACTTCGCTTCTTTAATCCCTTATCTATATACTATACTTCTCTTCTGTTCTACCAGCACTTTGTTCCCTTTTCACAACTGTTCCTTCATGATCAATTTCCAGCTCACAAACTTGCATCGCCGGAAACACTTTTGCTAATTGTTCAGCAACTTCCTCGCGTTTTTCATATGGAGTCAATATAAAAAGAGATGGACCAGCCCCACTAAGTGCTGTCCCATATGCTCCAAACTTTTTCGCATACATCCGAACTGCGGGTAAAAATGGAACAAGCTGTGAACGATATGGTTCATGAAATTGATCTCTTTCCATCATTTCACCAACAATTTCCCACTTCTTTTGGCATAACGCTGCTACTAAAACATTGCTGACTGCACTTGCACGAACAGCATCATGAAACTGAAATGTTTCTGGCAATACAGAACGACTTTTATTTGTATTTAATTCTTCATCAGGAATAAGAGAGATTACACCTAATTCTTTACTCTCTATTCTAACAACAGATACATGATTCCCATCCATCGCGCCAATAACAGTACCTCCTAAAATAGAAGCAGCTACATTATCAGGGTGTCCCTCAAAACTTGTAGCAAGATGAACTTTCTCATCTGTTGTTAAATGTAATTCTCCAAGTTCATTGGCAAGTTCTATTCCTGCTACAATGGCTGATGCGCTGCTCCCCAATCCTCGCGTAAGTGGAATATTACTAGTAACTTCTATTATATAGGAAGATAACGAAGGACATACTTTAAGTGCTGTACTTACAATTAAGTTTCTCTCATCATTTGGGATAGAAGAATCGAATGAATGTATAACATGCCAATGAGCTGATTGTTCCTTCACAGCCACTTCCAAATATAATGATAATGCTATTCCAACAGAATCAAAACCCGGACCTACATTTGCCGTACTAGCTGGAACACGAACTTTAAATGGAATCACGAAACAATCACTCCTTTAATATGTTCTTTTATTTGTTCCATATCGTTTGAAACACTTGCAATCTCTAAGTGATTAGAGGCAATAGCAATATCAGGATCTTTTAAACCATTCCCTGTTAATACAGCAACAACTGTCTCTCCCTTTTTGATTTTCCCTGCTTGAACATGTTTAATTACACCTGCTAGAGAAGCACTTGACCCTGGTTCTGCAAAAACTCCTTCTGTTTTTGCTAGCAACTGATAGGCACTTAAGATTTCTTCGTCTGATACCATATCAATTTCACCGTTTGATTGCTCTGCTGCTTCTACAGCATAGGACCAGCTTGCTGGATTACCAATACGAATTGCAGTTGCGATTGTTTCTGGTGAATCAATGACATGACCTTTTACAATTGCAGCTGCTCCTTCGGCTTCAAAACCGTGAATTCTAGGTTTCTTGAATCCCTTTTCTTTCTCATATTCACAAAAACCTTTCCAGTATGCCGTAATATTCCCTGCATTTCCAACCGGAATAGCAAGGACATCTGGTGCTTTTTGCAACTGATCACAAATTTCAAACGCAGCTGTTTTTTGTCCTTCAATTCGATATGGATTAACAGAGTTTACTAATGTAATTGGTTCTTCATCTGCAATCTGACGTACAGCTCGAAGTGCGTCATCAAAGTTTCCTTCAATTGAAATAATCTCTGCTCCATACGCAATAGCTTGTGCTAATTTCCCATGAGCAATTTTCCCTTCTGGTATAACGATAATACACTTCAGCCCAAGACGAGCAGCGTATGCCGCTGCCGCTGCTGATGTATTACCTGTTGATGCACAAATAATTGCCTGTGATCCTTCTTCTTTTGCTTTCGCAACTGCCATCACCATCCCTCTATCTTTAAAAGATCCTGTAGGGTTAGCACCTTCATATTTTCCATACAAATGAATCCCTAATTCTTTAGAAATATTCAGAAGTGGAATGAGTGGTGTATTCCCTTCCATCAAGCTTACATCTGGTGTATTGTCATTCACTGGTAAATATGAAGCATATTGTTTTAATAATCCTTTATACATATTGTTTTTCCTCCTCAATAGCGTAATAACTTTTTATTTCATTTGCTACATTCTCTAGTAATGTTAAAACTTTTTCGAATTGGTACTTTGAAGTTTGATGCGTCACAATCACAATTTCCGCAAGCTCTTGATTTAATGGAAGTTGCACAATTTCTTCTAAGCTAATCGATTCATTGACGAAACATTCTGTGATTTTGCGAAACATCCCTGGTTCATCACGTAATAAAATGCGTAAAAAATATTTCGAGACAACTTCTTCATCCCCTTTTAGTGTATAAGGCACTGACTCTTTTAACACACCTTGACTTTTCACTATTTGATTCATATTTTTAACGATTGAAATAATATCACTTACTACAGCAGATCCTGTTGGCAATTTTCCAGCCCCTGGCCCATAAAACATAACTTCACCAACCGCATGACCGTGTACATATACAGCGTTAAATTCGTTATTCACACTGGATAGTGGATGCTGACTCAGTAATAAAGTAGGTGCTACGCTTAAATTAATAGCTGAACCTTGCTTCTCCGCTTTCCCGACTAGCTTCATAGTAAAACCTAGCTTCCCAGCCATTTCTAAATCTTTTTTTTCTACATTTCGAATACCTCGAACATGTACATCATCTAAAGAAACATTCATCGAAAATCCTAAGTTTGCAAGAATAGCTACCTTTCGTGCAGCATCCAGTCCATCTACATCTGCTGACGGATCTGATTCTGCAAAGCCTAGCTTTTGAGCTTCTTGAAGCGCCTGTTCATACGACCAACCATTTTGACTCATTTTTGTTAGTATATAATTCGTTGTGCCATTTACAATTCCCATAATCTTTTCAATATGATCAGAAGCTAAGCCGTCTACTAGTCCTCTTAAAATTGGAATTCCTCCAGCTACACTTGCTTCATAATACAACTGACAACCATTTGCATTCGCTAATTTTAACAATTCATTACCGTATACAGCCATTAAATCTTTGTTTGCAGTTACGACATGTTTCTTATTACATAACGCCCTTATAATAGCCTGTTTTGCTTCTTGAATTCCACCCATCACCTCTACTACGATATCAATATTGGGATCTTCTAAAATTTCATCTGCATCATTTGTTATCATGATTCCATCAATTGAAACATCTCGTTCTTTTTCCACATCACGTACTGCCACTGCCTTTACCTTTACTTCATATCCTGTATCAAGACTTATTTTCTCCTTGTGATCTTCCAAAATATGAACGACACCGCTCCCTACTGTTCCAAGTCCTAATACTCCAACATGTACTACATTGCTCATTTTTTAATCTCCTCCTATTTTTTAAACTACTTGACCATTATCTTCTTCCTATTTGCGCAGTTAATGGTGATTCTCGTTCGGATCACTCGTTTCACTCCACTGCACCTCCTTTCAATTCAGTAATACATTTTATAAAAAAAACACACTCATCCCTATAAAAGGGACGAATGTGTTTTCGTGGTTCCACCCTTGTTCCAATCCAAATATACATTCGCTTCGGATTGCTCAAGATCAGATAACGGCTGAAACCGTCAATAATTACTAGATTACTCGTTCACTATTGAAGTTCAAAGGTGGTAAGATTATTTCTCGTGTTAGGAAGCTCACAGCCTTTGGCCTCCCTCTCTGCAAACCGTAAAAATTATCTCATGTCCTTATCACTACTTTTCGTTCATATCTATTTGTTAAATTATTATACGTACATATCATACAAAAGCAAGGAATATTTTTTATATTTTTAATTTTCGAATATTAACTTTGTATAAAAAAACACACTCATCCCTATAAAAGGGACGAATGTGTTTTCGTGGTTCCACCCTTGTTCCAATCCAAATATACATTCACCTCGGATTGCTCAAGATCAGATAACGGCTGAGACCGTCAATAATTACTAGATTACTCGTTCACTATTGAAGTTCAAAGGTGGTAAGAGAATTCCCCGTGTTAGGAAGCTCACAGCCTTTGGCTTCCCTCTCTGTAAACCGTAAAAATTATCTCATGTCCTTATCGTTACTTTTCGTTCATGTCTATTTGTTAAATTATTATAATTACGAAAATTCGAAAAATCAAGCCCGTTTTTGAGAAAAAAATTATACCTTTTATTTTCCACAAGATAATTACACTTTTATAACTTATTTCAAGATAATAATTTAAACTACTAAAAAAATGATTAAACCTACATAATTACCTTTTTAAAATTGGAATTCACATAAAGTGAAACTTTAATCAGTGGGGGTTTTCTTCATCCCCCACTGATTATTAGCCCTCACCAATCGGGCTTTTACGGGCAGCTCATCCCCCTTCCAACTTCTTTGCTTTTCCAAATTTTGAGGTGGGGGTCTTACTGCCCGTTAATGCGGGATAAAAATATCAAGTAAAACAATTATGCTTTTGATTTTAAATACTGATTACCAATAGAATGAATGCTCTTTAGATTCCTAAATCATTAATTATATTTATATATTTTATCAATCAATGTACTATGCAATATTTTCAATATAATCTTTTTGTATAACTTTCTTCTAAAGAACGTGCGACTTCTTCTTCATTTGCATTTACTTTGGCATGATCAGCAAGCATTTTTGCTGCTGATGGTAATGCTTCTTTTTCTAACCAAGAATCTGGATTCCATAATTCAGAACGTATAAATGCTTTTGCACAATGGATGAAACACTCCTCTATTTTTACAACGATTCCGAGAAGTGGATTGCGACCCCTTACTTGCATTTTCTCTAAAATCTCTTCGTCTTTTGTGATAGTTGCACGCCCATTTATCCGTAATGATTCTCCAAGCCCTGGAATAAAAAAGATAAGTCCCACCCGTGAGTTAGATAAAATATTAAGGATAGAATCCACTCTCCGATTCCCCGGTCTTTCTGGAATTACAATTTGATTTTCATTTAAAACATATACAAATCCAGGTGCATCCCCTCTTGGTGATGCATCACAATGACCAAATTCATCTGAAGTAGATATTACTAGAAAAGGAGACTTAGATAGAAATTCACGACAATGATAATCGAGTGATGGGATCACTTTTTTCACCGCGCGTTCACTTGGATATCCTAAAATAAGACGTAATTCTTCTTCTGTTGAAATGAGCGAATTTATTTTTTTCTCGCCTAGTCCCATTCCATATACACTCCCTACTTAATTATCGTTATTTTCCCAAAATTACATACATTCATTGTATAATAAACTGTGCAGAAAGGGGAATATCAATGGCAGAATGGTTAACGATATTTGATACAGAAGGAAACAAAATTGGAAAAAAACTACGTGATGATGTACATCGTGACGGTGATTGGCACGAAACATTCCATTGTTGGTTTGTAGAAAAAGATAATGAAGACATCTTTCTACACTTCCAATTACGTGCTAAAAACAAGAAAGATTTCCCAGGAAAATGGGATATTACATCAGCGGGACATATTATGCATGATGAAGATGTACGAATAGGGGGTCTTCGTGAAGTAAAAGAGGAATTAGGACTTTCCTTTCAAGCTACTGATTTAGAGTACAAAGGCATTTTTAAAATCAACCATGAAATCCCGCATTTCATTGACCGTGAAATGTGTCATATGTATTTTCATGCTGTTACAAAACCACTTCCATTTGCTCCAGGTGATGAAGTTGAAGATGTAATGAAAGTAAATGCGACTTCTTTTTTACAGCTTTTAAAAGGAGAAATCTCATCTACAACAGGCATTCCAGTTTTAAACAAAAGCGCTAAATCTATTACAATAACATTTGAAGATATTTATCCATATGAGCTTGAATATTATGAATTTGTCGTAGAAAAAGGACGAGATATGCTAAAAATCAATAACTTCTAAAATTTAATTGACCCCCACTTAAATAGTGCAGGGGTCAAAACTATTTGTACTTCCTTAATAGAAAAGCTTGAAAATTTCACAAGTAAAGTTTATTGTTTCTCCAGTACCTTTAATTTCTTCTCCACCCGTATAAACAAACGAATGATTAATACTATCATAAGGATTAAAATAGCAATCCGATTAAACTTCCTATTAAAATCATTAAAAGTCCATTTTGTTTCATAACTTCAGCGCTATATTGATTTCCAACATCCCACAAATCTTTATTTTTCATTGATCGCTTTGTTCGATATCCGTATACTGCGTTAATATCTGTTGGTGGATTTTTTTGCAATATGAGTGCGGATAGTATAAATATAATACCGATTAACAAGCTCACTCCTATATTTGCAAGCGCATATGTCATCTTATTCCCTCCATATCCACACACATATTTTCAAACTTATTTGTCAGTTTATAGTTTTATTATACAACAAAAACCAACCGAAAACCTATATTTTCCAAAAACAAAAATACACCACTCTTGTTTAAATGATGTACAAGCTGAATACAGTATTTTATATTTATAGGTCCACCTTATCGGTCATTTACTTTCTCTGTTTCGACGTATGAAACATGTTAGGAAGCGTCACGAAACGTGACCCTTTCACTTTCAGTTCAGGAATGATTCGATCTAGCGCATCCACAGATCCTTGCAAATGTCCTCCCGGTGTAGAATGCTGGAGTATAACACTTCCTGGAAACGCATTCCCTAACACAGTATTTGTAACCTGCTCTGCACTTACTCCTTTCCAATCAACTGTATCTACACTCCATTGTACGATCATAAAATTCTGTTCTGTCGCCCACTCTAATTGTTTTTCACGTATTTCACCATAAGGCGGACGTATAAACTTTGGTGCATACCCTATCAACTTCCGCAATATCTCTTCCGTTCTTACAATTTGATTACGATATTCTTCATCACTTACTTTAACTAAATTTGGGTGGTTATACGTATGATTCCCAACAGTATGACCCTCATTTGCAATTCGTTTTACTACATCAGGATATCTTTCTGCATTTTCACCAAGAAGAAAAAAAGTAGCTTTCACACCATAATTTTTTAACTTATCTAGTATTTGCGGAGTAAATACAAAGTCTGGTCCATCATCAAATGTAAGGGCAACTTCCGCTTTATTATATGGACCAGAAAATGCATAAGCATATTTTTCAACCCAAGAAAAAGGTGTCCACGAGCCTCTATCTTCTTCTGCACCTTGAACCTCATTCTTCAAACCAGCATTTAGCAAATCAGGCGTTACACTCAAATAGTTTTGATAATAAAATACATTCGAGTATGGCAAATAAGAATACATATTATATAAAGGCGTATTACGTTCTGAAACCCCTTGAAAAGGAGTTAGTATCTCTGATGGATAAAAATAATACATAATTAATAAAACCTCCCTAAAATTTTATATGCAGTTCATTCTTATTTTGTCAGGATGATTCATGTTCCTGAACAGAAATAAGACCGTCCCATTTTGGAACGGTCTTATTTCTATCTATCATACACTTAATAAATTGTTTGACTATCTTTTGGTAAAGATCTCACATGTTTTAGATAGCTTGTTACTCTAGCATCGTCACCTTGTGGATATTCAAAACTAAAATAGCTAGCAATTCCGATTGCAGTTTCCCTAAATAAATCCCCCATTACAAAGAACGACTTCCAAATATTGTCATAATCTGCATTTGAAAATGTCTCTATATATTGTTTCCACAAATCATCCTCAAGATATTGTTCAAAATACTTCCCAAACTTTCCGGCGTTTACTGTAAAATTTGTTTTTATCCCAATATGCCATTCTAGCATTTGCATCAGCATATTTCGAACAGGACCTTCAAGCGTTCCTTTTACATAAGGAAGTTCTTCTCTCCACAACCCTTTTGCTACATTTGTACTACACCACCAAAACTCATTACAGCAATCTGCAAATTCTTTTGCTGTTGGCCTTTTTATACAGTAATCCGAATCATTTGCTGGTGGAAATGGCTCAATAGCACCATCTTTATCAAAAAGAAGTACACTCAAACTATCTCCACCAAGAATTTCATCTATTAATTCTACTGAAACTAAAGTCAAATCGATTCGATTCCCGTCTATAAACTGCATCAAATAAGGAAAGCTTCCATCCTCTTCGGGTGGAACTAAAGTGCTTTCTTCTGGCATTTGTACAATCATTATTTTTCCAAATCTATTTATCCAACTGTGATCAGATGTGAATGACTGTATATCTTTCACAACATATACAATATCGTAATCTTGAAAACAATCTCTCTTCACATTCGGATTCACACGAGAACCATTCATAATCACTGCGCGAATACGCTCATCTTCTCTTGCTGCATTTAATATTAAACCCATCATTTCTTTTTCACTTCTCATATTTTTATAACCTCCAAATTTTATTAGTGTATTGTACTGCATTCATTTTGGA
>NZ_JBFTMC010000071.1:0-42169 GCF_056396765.1 Bacillus sp. 05T22 | reverse complement strand
GGTTTTGGCTTATCTGGATCCGTTGGCGGATCTACTGGTGGCTTCGGCTTATCTGGATCCGTTGGTGGTTCTACTGGCGGTTTTGGCTTATCTGGATCCGTTGGTGGATCTACTGGCGGTTTTGGCTTATCTGGATCCACTGGCGGATCTACCGGCGGTTTCGGCTTATCTGGATCCGTTGGTGGTTCTACTGGCGGTTTTGGCTTATCTGGATCCACTGGCGGTTCTACTGGTGGTTTTGGCTTATCCGGCTCTGTTGGTGGCTCTACTGGTGATTTTGGCTTATCTGGCTCTGTTGGAGCCACATCTACAATGCTAGCTAAAGACAAGCCCGTATTTTGATCACCAAATGCAAATTGATCACCTTTTACTGTCACTTGTGGATTTCCATCTGTAACAGCCGCAACCACATTATCCTTCGTTGTATCATGAATCGTTTTGTCAGAAGTTTCTTTGTCAAATAGTGCAAGCACACGAGAAGTTGTTTCATCTCCATTTTGAACATTACTTGCAATTGTTTTGTCCTTATAATTCACTTTCTTTTCATCTATTTCTAAAACGTATGCTATATCCTTATCCTGACCTTGAATTGCATTTTCTGTAATTGTTTCGAAATCTTTTTTATTCAGATTCTCTTTCTTTTCATCTGGTTTACTCTTATCAACTTTTTTTGTTATAGCTGACTTACTTTTTGCTGTTTCCTTACTTCCAAACCAACTACAACCAGCACTCCCTAGTAATAACGATCCGCCCACAGCTACAATTCCCATCTGCCTGAATAATTTATTGTAATTTAAAGGCATTTTACGTTTCCCCTCCTACAACTCTTTTAAATCCTTATCAATTCCTTCAATTTTTTTCTTCTTTTCTTCTTCACTAAGAGTGGATTTCTCCACGTCTTTCTTTTGTAACTCTTTCACCTCCTTCATAAGAGCTTTATTCCCTTGTGTTTTCGCAAAAGTAAAGCAATCATCAAATTGTTTCTGACTCACATAGGCTTCAGCTACAAGCTTTTCACGTCTACCATCCATATTGACTTTTGCTTTTAATCGGATCACATCCTTATATTTCTTATTGAGTGCCGCCTTTTCAAAATCAATCACATCATTTTTAATATCAATCTCATTTATTTTTTTCATATTGTCGATACCGATATAGTAAGCTACAACACTCTCAGCGAATTTCGGCTCATATTTCAATGCCTTACTTGCTTTCCCATTCAGCAAATAAGTAAATAAAACAGCCTTTTGGCTATCCTTATCTAAGTCAGCATAATTCACTTTATCGAATTGTTGAGCTGCCTCACCATATTGCTGAACGGCTGCTTTTTGTAATCCTTTGACTAGATAATTTTCAGAACCGGCACTTGCACTAGATGGCTTGGAAGAGAAAATTTTAAAAGCGAAGATAGCCCCAGCACCTACTAAAACAACACTTCCTACTACACTAGCGACAATCTTTAATACTCTTTTATTTCTCTTTACAGGTTTTTCTTTTTTTATTGGTGGTGAACTATATGTTTTTTCTTTTACTTGTTTTGTTTGTTCCCCTTGTTGCTCTTGATACTCATATTCTTCCTCGAATGGAGAATCATTGATTTCACTTTCTAACCTCGCTAACATCTCATTCTTTTGTTCTTCTTGATCTGGCGTTAATTGCATGACGTTCATCTTTTTGTGAATGTGATCAAAAATATCATTTGCATATCCTGAACCCATTGATAGAGTCCCACTGTAAATTTCATTCAAATGTTCATCTAACAAGTCAAAATCTATACTTTCCTTACGCCCCTTTTCCCTAAAAGAATGTTCTAAACGCTTGGTTAATGCATAGGCTTCGTGAAACTGATATTGCTTACTTGAGTCAATTTCTGTTAGATTATTACTCTTAAAAAGAACTAACATAGCGTCTCCTTTCTTCTGTTGATTTCAAAATCCATGAAAAAAGGGCAAGAAAAAAAGCCATACCCTTTGCATAGCTTCCTCATTGCCCTATTTGTATGTTTTAACTATTTGAACCACAGAAACGGAAATAAGATTTGACCAAATTTAATATTGCTATTTACACTGTCAGCTAAATATGTGCATCCCATTACGATAATGAGTCCGGCTGCCCCGCCAATAAACCACCAAATACATTTGTGTCTTCCTCGTTCACCACCCCAGATCAATAGATAAGCCCCCCAGCAAAATACAATCGCTGTACTCACCAATGCCCCCCGTTGCATCCATTTAATAAATGCATTCCCGGTACTGACTAGCCCATCCATCGCATCCCCTAAAACTAACATTTGAGCTAATGTTTCAAACATATACCTTCACTCCCTTTTCATTTTTAAATTTGTTCATTTGCTTCAATCTTCATTTGTTCATTTCCCTTGCTGACTACTTCATTTTCTTGTGATGACGTTGCCTTATAAGCCTGTAAAGCTTTCAAAACCAAATCCTGATGTTCTTCAATACATTTCTGATGATGTAAATGAAGCCAATGGTTATAATCTTGACCATTGGCTTTTAGTAAATTAGATACCATTTCTTTTTCTTTTTTTAGATCCTTTTGCGTAATCGTCACTCTATCACCACCTTTCAAGGATTATGTGATTACTTTTGGTAACGCTCTTTACAACTTTGTATAAAATTACTGACCGCTTTTTCTAAATCTACATCTGACTTTTTATATTTCGAAAAATCGATATCTTTTTTAAGTTTTCCCTTTTCATAGTAAGCTAGTGAATCCCTCCTTTGCGACAAGCCCCAATCGTACGGATTACTTGTTCCTGGAACATCTTTTCGATTTTCATTTAATCCCCTTACTTCTATTTTTTCTTGTTCAGCTAATTTCTTTACAAGATAAATCCAGTCATCACTATGCCATCTATTAGAATTCAGCATAACAAATCCTGTACCATCCTCACTCATGAACTTCTTCATTTCTAACGGACTCAGTTCCATTACCTCCCCTTTTCCTGAACTAAAGACAAATGTTGAACCAATAGCGATTGCAATAAACAGTCCAACAACAGCGGATATAATCCACCCTTTACGGCTCATAAAACTTCCTCCCTTTAATATTTTTTATTTGCGATTTTGAAGTCTACTGAGAAACATTTTGCCTTCAACACCTGTCTTTATAATAACATTAAAAGGAAATAGGGTTATATAATGGAAATGTCATTTGTGGCTGGAATGACGACCCTGTATTGGCATGCATATAAAAGCTAATCCCGACTTAGCTTTTATATGCCCAATACCGCACAACGTATTTTGGCATGAACGTAGAACCTTATGTATCTACCGCTTGTGATGTTCATCGCTTCTTCAGAATGTCAGTATGGGATATTCCTCACGATTACTAATACGCACAGATCTTTGATACACCGTGTTTTTCGTTGGTCACAGATATGAGTTTTACGTACCCACTCTTCTAACGATAATCGTATACCGAATCCCTCTAGTGACCGTTTCAAGGGAGGCACGCAATATTTATTTTTCAAGGAGCCACTTACTTTGTGCCATGTTCTCAGCACACTTCAAAATCGCTTAGGTTATTTACAGTATTGATTTACGGCTATTAATTCCGCTTGTTTATTTTTTCGTTTGGCAATTAAATTTTTATGTTCATCTCTAACCGAACGAACTTGATAATAAATTTGCGCAACCTTTTCAATGTTTCCTGTGCCGTTTTCAATTGCAATTGCACCTTTCAAATCATACGTTTTCCCATCAAAGGTCTTGACACAATGAGCATTGGATGCCGCAAGATCATAAAATGTGAGTCTTTGTTCTTTTCCCATATGATCGCCTCCTATTTTTAAGAAGAAGGGAGAAAACTCCATCTCCCTTGTCTAGTTTTCTAGCCATCTAGATATTGCAAAATAGTACTTGAGAGCTTCAAATCATGCTAGGATCGTTGTGTTGTACGAAGTGATAATGCGTTGCGCTGCTTCTTTTCCATATATGTGTTGTAATGTGGAGTGAGATTCAACTACGATTGAGTTATGAATGTGATATGTAGCACTGTCTTTTAAAAACTGCTCCATATGAGGGATTGGGTACAAATCATATTGATGAAATACAAGATGAATTGGTCTTATATTCTTACATTCTGTTAGATGTTGAAGAAAATTCGATAACGCCTCTCCTCTATCTTCATATGTGCTTCGTTCTGTTTCTACACGGATATAAACAACTACTTTTTGATACCTATCAATTTGAAGTGTTTCATAACCAGCAAATAAATCATGCTCGACTATGTGATATCCTTGTTCTTGCTTCGCTTTATGAGTATCTTCATAAAACATGCCTTTCGGATCAAAAATAAAGATAAAATGATCTTTCGCTTCTTTTACTCTTTCTATAACCGATCTATAAGCCCCGAAACGAGCTTTTATAACACCTGCAACCTTTTCCTTTTCCCCTTCATCCATTTCTTTCAAAACTCTAATTACCTTTGTGTACTTCTTAGCTATACCTAACATGATTGCTCTCCTTCCTATTTCACTTGTATCTACTGGCGATTAATGAAACCAAAAATACTCTTTTTGTTCCTCTTGCTTCTCTCGTTGATGTTTTTCAAGAATGTATAACAAATTGATCACTATCGTATCCCTTGTTTCTTTTGAATATAAACCTAGCTCATGAAATATTGGATACGCTGGGTGCTCATTTTCTAGCGAATCTACTACTTTTACCAAATTTGCTTCACTTTCATATATTTTTTCTATAAACTCAATTACTTTTTTCACATCAAGGTAATACAAGTTCTTATGTTTTTGATCTAAATACAAAATACTTCCTGCTAATAATTTCGTAGCGGATTCTATCCAATAATCATGATGTTTTATTGGTTTGATTACAGTTTGAGCGATTGAAACTGCTTGCATCAGTTCTTCAGAAAGCCAAGCACTTTTGCGCTGCATAACGTCTTCCCCAAGTTTCCCTAAATTCTTCGTTTTACCGACATAGACTCCTGTCACTACATTTCATCTCCTTTTCGGTTTAATTTGCTTTTTTACGATTTCTCATTGCAAATACAAATCCTATTAGAGCAAGTGCGATACATCCAAAGCCAATCCATTTTAAGTATGGGTTCTCAGCTTTACCGCCTGTTGTCGGAAGATTACTTTCTACTTGTTTTGGTGTTTGTTCTAGTTGTGGTTTATTAATAATCTGTTGTGGTTTCTCTGGTTGTGGTGTAACAGGCTTTTCTGTTACTTTTGGTTGTTCTGGTGTCTGTGGTGTTTCTGGCTGTTCTGGTTTTTGTGGTTGGTCCGGTTGATGTGGTGTCTCTGGTGTTGGTGGTGTCGGCTGTTTCTGATCCTTCACCGTATGTTTAATAATTTCACCATCTTCTTTGATTTCAAAAGAGAAGGTCTCTTCATTAATTACGTAACCTTGTGGGGCAAGTGTTTCTCTGTACGTATACTTTCCTGCTGGAAGTTTTTCAAACTTCGCAATTCCTTTCTCGTTTGTTTTCCCTTTTACTACTTCCTCACCTTTCTCGTTATAAATCGTAAACTCTGCTCCTGGAAGTTTATTATTTCCATTTGCTACATCTACTTTTGTAATTTCAAGTGAACCTTTTGCCTGTGTGTTTTTTGCGATTAATTCAATTGTTTTTCCATTCTCAGTAACATTGAAAGGAATTGGATCCTTCACTAAGATATAACCAGTTGGTGAAGATTTTTCAATGAATTGATACTTTCCAAACGGTAAGTTATTAACTTTGATTAAACCGTCTTTATCGGTTGTATATTCCTGAAGTTGATTTCCTTTTTCATCTACAAGGACAAACACGGCACTCGCTAATTTCTTTTTACCATCCTGATCTACTTTCAAAAGTTGCACATTCCCTTTGATTTTTGTATTTTCTACAGTAATTGTTGCAACTTCACCAGTTTTCACTTCAAGGATTTTAGGTTGGTCATTTAATACATAACCAGTAGGAGCTTTCACTTCTTTTAACGTGTACTTTCCAGTCTCTAAACCAGAAAGGCTCGCTGTCCCCTCCTCATTGGTAGTAATCGTGCCTACCTTTTCGTTTGCACTGTTGAATACTTCAAATACAGCACCTTGTAACACTTCTTTTTGCTCTCCTACTTTTATAACCTTTAATCCACCAAGGGATTTCCAGTTTACCTGTAAATCTGTGCTTACTTTTTCCTCTGTTCTTTCTAATAAGACCGTTGCATCCTGAATTTTGTCATTTCCCTTATAGGCTACTGCATGCAACTTAGAAAGATTAGAAGATACTTTCAAGGAAAAAGTACCACTTGGAGAGGATTTCGGTAYMARRATACGGAATTGTTCTCCTARATTGAATTGTTGTTTYKCTTCWCCKTTTGTTGAAACAACTTTTGTTCCAGTTGGTGCATTAGTTAGTCGGACTGCAAATACACCGTTTTTTGCATTACTTTCTACTTGATAGGTTGTCGTCTCAAAGTACTCACCGTTTAGTTTTGCTTCTTGATTGTCTGTTGGTGTTACATTCATGTACAGTTCTTGTGTTTCCTGACTAGCATCTGCCCCAGCAATAATTGTCTTTACAGCTTTGGCAACATTCGCATTTTTATGCTGAACATTATTAATGTCAATTTGCCCTAACGCTGCCCAGACACTAAGTTGTGTTGCGTAATGTGCTTCTTTCCAATTAGAAACACCTAGTTCTTCCGGGCTTTTTTGTGGATACCCATTTAGAAGAACACGATACACAACATTATCTGTGCGCCCCATCTCCGGAAGGTCGTTTCCATTTGGGCTCATTTTACTGTACGTTAAACAGTACGCAATTTGACCATTTGTATTCTTCAGTAATTCTGTCCGTAGTTCTTTCCCGTACATGGGGCTATAACTCCATTTCATTTCATATCTCTCACGATTAATGACTTCAGCACTCGCTTTCGTCAGTGGAAATACAAAATTCAGAACAACTAGAAGCATACTCATAGCAATGAGTAACGTTTGATACCATCGTTTCAACATGACTAACAGCTCCCTCATATATGCAGTTTTCAAAGATCTATATTTTTTAAATTTTCAGATTTATAAACTTAAAAAATAACAATAAAACTATATCTTTTCTTCATTGTTCATTTACAATATAAATGTATAATTATTTTTTTGTGAAAAAGGATTATTCCAACTTTGCTCGATAGTAAGTTGTAAAAAAGAGGCTCTCGATAGGTACTCCAAAAAAATCCGCAATACTTTTTGCCCGACTAGAAATCAGGCCTTTTCTCCCTGATTCTACATCATACAAAGTACTGACTGGGATTTTGGAACCGTTTGAAACCTCATTAATTGTATAGCCCTTTGATTCACGAATTTCTCTTAGAACTGTCAAATGTCTCACCTCCTTATTTACAGTTTATTAGCCTTTAAGCCTAAAGTCAACACTTAAAGTTCATATTTATAACACTTTAGGTGTGAAAATAAGGATAATCTTCTTAAAACCTACTTGTTTAAAATTGGAGTGATAACTTATATGAAAATTGAAGAAAACGTACTAGGAAAAAACATAAAAAAATTAAGGGCTTTAAAAGGAGTAAATCGCAAAGAAATGGCGGAAGATCTTAAAACTACGTATAGGACTGTTTCTAGTTGGGAAACAGGAGAAAAAAAGCCTCGCCTAAACAAGTTAGAAGAAATCGCAAATTATTTTGACGTTAATACGGCTTCTTTATTAAAGAGTGAAATCCCTGATAAAGAATTATTAAATACTATAAAGGGTGAAGATCCTGTTGAACGTCTAGCCCGATTGCTTTATGAAAAGTACATGAGCGTTCCAGATAAACATAAACCTAGAATTGAAGAAGAGTTACTAAAATATGCAAACAAACTAAAAATGCAAATTGATAAAGAAGAATAAGAGGGTCCCTATGATTGAGACTCTCTTATTCTTCTTTACAGCTATATTCTGAGCATAATTCAATAATTTCGCAAAATGTTTGTAAATCCATCTCTTTTATAATCTCTGTAAGCTCATATATACTTAATTTCATGTCTATCCCTCCATTTTTAGATTGTGAATATGGACACATAAATTTCGCAATTCCTTACTTAGAAATTTATAAAACATTTTTTAAAAGCACAAAAGACACCGTTTAAACGATGTCTTTTTTAAATAAATAAGATTAAGAATCAGCCTCCACCACCGGGATCGGCCATTCTATGCATTATGGATCTATTAACTGTATATTCCAAATTAGATTCATATGATTCGAATAAACTCGGAGAGCCTTCACCAGGATCTACATTCATATAAGAAACAAATCGATTATCTACATGTTTAATTTTAAAATAACATTGATACGATACCATTTTATCTGATAAACCATTTACTATTGTTATCAAGAGTAAGGTAACTATTATCAATCTAAATAACTTTTCCACTCAATTCTCTCCTTTCTGTAAAAACTACATTACAGTTTCTAAATATTCATCATATACTCCTTCCGCAAATTTCCCGTACAGGAAATCATTATTTGACTTAAACATATTAATGGATTTCTTTATTAATGCTAAATCATCCTTAGCCATCCCCATATAGCATGTCTGCATTGGTGATAAGTACCCTTTTTTGATTTCAATTTTTTCTAGTATACTTATAGCTTCACTTTTTTTCCCTTCCTTAATTAAAAAAAGCGCAAACTCAGCTGGATGAAGTTTATTAAATTCTATTTTATCTATATCTTTCCACCAGACAATTCTTATAAAATTGATATCGTTTAACGCTATCATAAATTTTAAACTTTCTTTCGCCCCACTCAAAATATCTAAAGCTTCCAAAAAGAATTTTAAAGACTTATTGTAATCAGAGAACATGTAACTTTCTCCACGCCTAATATTCAAAAACGCTTCCATGACCGGGAAAAACTTCAGATCTCTATATGTTCTTAAGTATGTATTATGTTCTTCAAAATCTTGACACATATCTGTTCTTAAAAGAGAATAACTCCATAGTTCTTTTACCCAAAAATAATATAAATTCTTTAAATAACTATTAGTCACTAATTTCATATTATTTTCAATCCTAATCTTATATCCTTCCATCAATCCAAAATCACCTAAATCACATAAAATTAGCATACTAAGTATGTCACAATAGATTTCTATATCGTAATTTTTTTTATTGGTTATGGTTCTCGCCTTCTCGATATCTAAATATATATTTTTAACATTCTCTCCATCCAAACGGGCAATATATAAACTAAAAACCTTTTCCAATCGCTTCATTTCAATGTCGTCACTTTTCTTACATAATTGCGAAATAAACTTCATTAATTTCAAGTAATCATTTAAATGGGCAATTGCAAATGCAACTTTTATATTTATATTCATTCTATCTTTTAAAGTACTTAAATAATTAATAATCATTTGTTCTTGCTTATCTTTATCATTTTCAAAAACAATATATACAATTTTGGAAAAGGTGTACACTGATAATGCATTATCCTTGTTAAGATAATTTGAAATGGTTGATTTAGCAACACCAACTTCTTTTGCAAGGTCTGTGTATGTCTTATTCTTAAATGATATGTAATCATCAATTTCTTTAGCTAGATTCTCCATATATATTCACCTCTTTTTCAGCGGTATTCAGTTGAGTTTATAAAATATTCAGAGATATATGCATTTAAGGCGATTATATCATAACTAAAAACTCCCTATTTTTCTCATTTATTAATTGAATATTCAGTTAATTTTAGGCGAATGGATAATAATTTTATCTATATTTTTCTCTTTAGCATTAAATATGAACTTTAAGTGTTGATATTCTTCAAACGGAATTGTAGAATATAAATAACTTATCTATGTACGCAGGTTCTATAAACCAAAACAAAAAAAAACCCCACCGTCCAGTTTTTAATTGGCTTCTAGTTTGGCGACCGGATCCAATCAAAAACTCCAAAAGATAGGGTTTTAATTCACACTACAAATGTATGTGTTTTTCTTTAGTATCATACTTGATATTAAAATTATATCATAAGGTGCATACGATGTGAATATAAAACCTTTGTTTTCCTGTTTATTTGTGGTGGGAAAAATAGGAGGTTTTTTCTGTGTTATTGCACAACTTTTTGCTCAGTCGAGCAAAAGCCGAATTAAGTCCCCGAATCAAACACTTATCCAAAACACCTGGGGCTATTAATCAAGCAATCAAGAAAGTTACTACTTATATTGATAATATTGTCCTAGAATATGAGGGTGTTACTACAAAAGATTATCTTACCAAACGAAAATATGAAGCATTAGAAACAGTTTTATCCTATTTGGTACAAGAAGGGTATTCTCAAGTAAAGCAAGATCATATCAGCAAAAARTCAGGKATTTCAAAACCMATTATTAACTAYGTGTTTAATTGGTTACAAGACTTGGGAGTRTGCCAACAAATCAAAGTACGAAGACATGGTAAAATTGCCCCTTCAATTTACATTTTAACTCTACATAACAATTACTTAAAAATCATTGAATATTTCAAGGTAAAATGGGCTGTAGCAATTGATGTATGTTCTACTTTCACTAAATTTTTAAAGAAGAGGCTCTTTAAAAAAGCTGTTGAATCCAAGCATGAGGAAAAGAATATTTTATCTAATGGCATATATATTTTAAATTTTGAAGAAATAGAAAAACCAAATATTAATACCAAAAACACTACTGATAGATCCCAAGATTTAGATGGTTATTTAAGTGAAGATCAGAAAAAAGCCTATCGCTATATAACAAGTCAACCAGTAACATATTTAACCAAACAGGACGCTTATACTATAGCCTTAAGAATGCCGAAAGAAATTGATCGTTATCAAAGATGGGATTTTGAAAAATGCGTTGAATGGTTTGAATATAATCAAGCTGAAATAAGTAATCCTGCTCATTTTATGAAAATGTTCGCTGAAAAATCTAAACAAAGAAAAGAGCGTAACGATTACGAAGTAAAAGAAGCCTTAACTAATATGGAACACGAACAAAAATACGAAAGCAAACTTCCACTTATAGACTGGCTTAATAGCAAAAAAATGGATTCCATTTTGCAAAAAATGGGCGCTCTAAATTCCTAATTAAAAAAACATCTAAAACCCCGCCTTGCTCAAAAAAACGGTAATTAGCAAGGCTATTTGTCTTGTATTCTTATAACCTCCAAGCAACCTATCCTTTTTCGACACAAAGAAACTCAAAACACCTCTCAGTTCCTATGATTCTCTCTCATTTTCTAGACTATTCTACTATGAAATTTACACTTACATAAAACTGAAAATTCACTTATTTACTAACAGATTAACCTTGAATTTTACTAAGATAAAATCTTGAATCGCTTGGTATATTTAGCCTAGCATCTCTAAAATAGATTCTAATGTTTATAATGGTTTTATTTTTTAAACAAGACTTAATAAATATAGTATTCTATCCTAAAAGAACAACATTATAGGTATTTTCTTTATTTAGCGATATGGTTTTAATAATATTCATAAAACTATATGTATAATTGTAAGTTTGAATTGAAATTTGATCATTAATATTGAATGTACCAATAATTTTTAATCAAATATTCCCCCATCTAAACAAAAAATAATGGCTATTTGTCCGAATATATAATCATAAACATATCCCTTTTCTATTCCACTATTGAAAATAAGAATTTTTCTAGCTCTTTTTTTGATAACCTACTATTTGTGACGAAAATTTGATATTCATTTCTATTATCTTGTGCTGGTACAATCACTCGCATACCAATTACATCCCCGTGTTTATATTCACCTAACGTCACTTTGCAACCATTCATTATATAGTCTGATTAACCCACAGATTAATTACAATAAAGTTGTTCACCATTCGGCTTTGAAGGTATTTTTAAGTACATTCAACGTCCAAACTAAGCTAAGGTACTTACAAGTGAAGGTGTCCTATTAATATTTCAAAAAACACCTAATCCCATCCTCCTACTATATTTTTAGTTAACCCCCTTGACTATAACGCTACGTCATAGTGCATAATTTTAACTATATTAAATAAGGGGTGAAAGAAATGAATATAAAATCATTACGCTCAGATAAAATATATCGAAAAATTTCACAAGCTTCAAAAGAGGAAAAGGTTGAGTTATACAGACAAGAAATGTTGGCTCCGTTTATGGGGAAATGGAAAATTCAACATGTTCCTTTTAAAGCTGAGGAGCCAAATAGTTTTGATGTTATTACATTGAATAATATAATGAGCATTTCTCCTACTCAGATTACAAATGAGATTACACCAGAATTAGAATTGATTTCGTCTGATTCTTTTTGGTCTGAGTGCACAGAAGCTGTTAGGGAAAGCCTTCATTTATTTAGAGAGCATGATGTGAACCTTCGTGTATCCGATTACTTGTTCACGATTCTATTAGGGGATCCAAATAGCCCTTCATTAATGTTAAATGAAGGATATAGTGGTGATGGAGGTATCCCTGGCTATATTTTGTGTACTCTTGTGCCAAATGAATACACAATACCTCGAATGAAAGCTGCTTTAGCACATGAATGTAATCATAATGTTCGATATCAATTTATTCAGTGGGACCATACTGTTACTTTAGGTGAATTAATTGTTAGTGAAGGGTTAGCAGAAAACTTTGCTACTTCTATTTTTGGGGAAGATCTACTCGGTCCTTGGGTATCGAAAACAACTATGGAAATGCTTAATAGACATATTAAACCTGTGCTCAAGGAACAATTACAATTAACAGGATTTGATAAAATTGCACCGTATCTTTATGGTGACGAATTAGCAAAACTTCAAAACTATATGCCAGTCAATATGTCTTATGCTGCTGGTTATGCCTGTGGATACTATTTAATTAAATACTATTTAGAAAAAACAGGTAAAAATATCTTTGAAGCCACAATAACTCCTGCCAATCTAATATTAGATGAAATAAAAGGATTTTGGGATGAAGAAACAATTATTAACGGTTAAAGATATTGTCCAAATTACAGGCATAACAAAAAGAACCTTACAATATTATGATAAAATAAATTTATTAAAGCCAATTTACTTAACAGAAAATGGTTATCGAATCTATGATAGGAACAGTTTAGCAAAACTTCAAACGATTCTATTTTTTAAGGAAATGGACTTTTCTCTAAAGGAAATTGCGGATATTTTGAAACTTACGAGAGAAGAACAGCAAAAATTATTAAAGAAGCATAACCAAACTTTATTGTTTAAAAAACAACGTTTAGAAACAATTATTACTACGGTGGATGAGTATGTATCAGGAAAGGATATCTACAATTTAAATATTTTTAATAATTCATCCATTTTACCATTACAAGAACAATATGCTCATGAAGCGAAATTCATCTATGGAGAAACAGAAAAATACAAAGAATTTGAGGGGAAACTGAAAAAACTCTCTCCTAGTGAAAAAGCGAACATATTTTCTGAATTTGAACTAAACATGGAAAAAGTATTTAGAAAAATTGCATCCTGTATTAATCAATCCCCTTCTTCCGATAAAGTACAGAAATTAATTGTAGAATGGGAAAGTTATCTCGAACAATCTATTGTATGTGACTCTGAAATGTTGACGTGTATTGCAAATACGTATAAATTTGATAATCGATTCAAAAATTATATAAATCAATTTAGTAATGAAGACTTAGCTGAATTTTTATATAACGCTATTATAAATTATACCAATAAACAGAATCGCTAATTTCATATTTTTATTGTCACTGCACACCTTCATGGAGTTGCCTAAAGTTATTCTATTTTCGACTCCATCTTAACTTTTTTCAAAGCGTGTCGACTTTATTTCAAATCCACAATATCAAATTTATAAAAAAGTAGGGAAGCTTGTAAAAACATACAAGCTTCCCTACTTTTTTATAAATTATTTAAGTTATTTTTTAAATAATTTAGCGAACCATGATTTTTCTTGTTGAGTAGATGCAACTAATTTCTTAGTTTCTTGTATTTCACGAATTACTTCTAATAGCTGTTGATCTCTGTTATTTATTTTCCCATCAATATTCTTTTGTTGTTCATCAACCTTATTCAGTAACGTTTGATTAGTTTGTTCTAAATGGTCTATACGCTTTAAAAGTTCCATATTCATAGCTTTTTGCTCTTGAAAATATATAGAAACCTCTTTCATACTTTCATACATCGTCTGAATAATTGGCTTCGTTATTTCGTCGTCTTCATCACTCTCTTCTACTACAATATAAGCTACATTTTGTTTTAACATCTGTTCTATTATTTCCGGTGGCTCTTGTGCATCTTTCATATTAGCAATTAATTTAAAAAGCTCTAATGCTTCTTGTTCATATCTCAGTGTTCGTCCCTTCGTCCCAGCGACAGTTGGTAAATATGGTTTGAATTGATCCCGCCAGGCTTGAAGAGTTGTCCGTGGCCTTCCAAGCATCCTTGCCATATCTGCAAGGGAATATGTTTTCTTGTAAGGTTCTTCCCTATCCATTTCATCGTCCTCCCCTCATCGTCATTTGTTATTATCGATGTCCGACATGTTGTCATTGCATTGTTATTGATTATCATCCATGTCGGTCATGTTGTCATTACGTTGTTATTGATCATCATTTATGTCGGTCATGTTGTTGTTTTACTGTTATTCATCATCATTTATGTCCGACATGTCGGCGTCTAACTGTTATGTGTCTAATTCGTTTGAAAGAAGGTATTTCCTTGTTTATTTTGAATTTTTTAAGTGTATAGGTTAATTAAATAATAAGTACGATTTAAGTCTTACTTATTATAAAAAGTGTTCTTATTTTTGGTTAAATGTGCTAAAATATAATCAAAAGTATCACTTAAGTCGTACTTAATGTATGAAGGAGGAATTGCAAATGAAAATTGGAAGAAAAGTAGCGGATTTCGGAAATAGTTTTAATAATTTCATGGTGGATGGTTATTATATTGAACTTGCAACGAATGTAGTTAAAATTCCAAAGAAAAAAGCTGAGGATTTACTTGTTGATCGTATTTCTAGACCGGAAGATTTACTAGATAGATTATTAATTTCTACTGAAATTGATGGTGAAGAATCTTTCTATTTAGTTGGACAATTAGCTGAAGATAATCAATTAGCAAACTCTCATGTAAATAAGATGCACGATAAAATTAATAGTCCTATCCCTTACATAAGCTTTTTAGGAGCAATTGCATATTATCATGCCCTTAACGCCGAGCAAGAAGATAATGAAGTTGAAATTGAAAACATGAGTATGATGCTTCCAATCTGGCTTTTAAAACGCGAAGAGAAATTTAGCATTGCTCATAAAAAAATGGAAGAAAGATTTATCGGTGAACATAAAGTTAAAGTGTTAACACCAGGAATGGAAAGAGAACTAACTATTACAGTTAATTCAGCAAAATGTAGAAATGAATCAGAAGTTGCTAGACATTCTTTAAAATATAAAATGGTTTCAAGAGATCAGAATACAAATGTAATTAGTATTGAAAAGCGATATGAATCCGAGAGATTCGATGACTATGAAGTGGTTTTAACTGATATTGGTGGCGGTTCTACAGATGCTGTGCAATTAGGTAAAGGACTCACTACACCTAAGCACAGAGATTCTTTCCAAGTTATCGATATTGAACCATTCTTAGGATACCTAGAACGCTTTAGAAAAGAAAAATTGATTCAATACTTTAAAGATCTAAGAACATTAGAGAAATTTATWGTTAATAAWTATAAAGCACAAAAGTATGTACTATCGAATGAAAATACTGGTGAAGAATATGATTTCACATCTGAAATTGTAGAAGCACTAAAAGAGTATGCAAGAATTGTAGTTGCTAAAATTCTTGATGTATTCATTCCCTCTAGTACGAATACAGTATTGAAATTTATCTATATCGGAGGCGAAGCACCAGTTTTAGAACCATATATCCGTCTTGCTTTATTGAATCATATGTCTGAAACGGCTGCTAAAAACAATCACTTCTTCTTGAATGATATTATTCAAAATAGCGAGAAAGAGGTATTTGCTCCAACTTCACGTACAATTAACCTAGCTGCATTAGAATTAAAAGCAATTGATGAAATGAAGGGGCAGTTAGCTTAGAATAAAGGGACGTGCAGATAATGGCTAAAAATAGAAAAATGGCATTACGTGCTGATAATATGCCTGAAGATGTATATAAGATTCTTAATGAAAAAGCTAATAGTAGGCAATTAACAGCATTTGTTGTTGAATTAGTACAAAATGAAAAACGTTATGAGCAACTGCTACAGAAATTAGATAATGTAGAACAGAGATTAAATCTTTTGGATACAGTTGAAAATAAATTGAATCTTCTTCTTACTAATGGACTTGTTCCCGTACCGAAACAGGAAGATCTAAAAACGGAAGAGCCCGTACTTCAAGAAGGTAAAATTATTGACGCTAGGGAAGTACTTGGTGGGATTTCTGAAGAAGATAATGAGGAAATGGATTTTTGATTAATACGAGTATGGAGTGACAATAATGTGATTCATTCTATACCTTGTAACCTGCATTACTACGTTATAAAATTGAATTATAACAAGAATAAAGCCGTTTAAAAGTAACGAAGCAAAAACAACTAGACGCATAATAACATGATGGAGTGCTTACTAATTAGAGAAAGCACTCCATTTTTGCATTTTACATATGAACAAATGTTTGAAAAGTCTTGCAATTATAAACTAAAAAAATTATTGTTGGTATTACTTTTTCAAAACAGTTAATCTTTTTTCAAAACGGTTAAACTTTCTTTTGAACTACTCACAGGATAGGTTAATCCTTTTCCTGTTTCTTTATAGGTATCATTCCAAAGAGCAAGAAAATGGTTAAATACAAAGCGGGTGCACCCCATGGTTTTAGCAATTAATATTTCTTGTTCTTTATTTGGATAGATACGAAATTTATATGCTTTATTTACTAACATGGGTTGCACCTCACTTTCTTGTATGATGCCTACAGTATACTAAAAAACGTCGGCTTACGCCTACCGACATTCATCTCCCACCTAAAATTGGTGTTTCACACCTTCACATTTTTGAGGAAGGAGTCTTCTGTCGGAAAACGATAAATAATCTCTTTTGAAATCAATGATTTAGGCATTATCTGTTAATTCTATGACTCTATTGTATGCACCACATTTTACTGCTGTAATCTTTTTACAATATAAAAAATATCCCTATTTCTATAAATAGATATCTCCCTATATCCCTATTTTCGATAGCGAAAATAGGGATATAGGGGATTTTTTGAATAATAACTGGAGTAGTATAAATGGCAGATTCTATTGCATGTAATAACTATCACTACTAGAATCCTTCTTTATAATATAGAAATAGGGATATAGGGATTTTTTTAGAAAATAACTAGAGTGATATATGTAAAATGACAATAAAGCTATTTAATTTTAAAAGCTCAAATAAGCATAACCCCATCCTAAATCTAGAACGGGGTTAAAAATAAAGTTGTTTAATTTTTGATGTAAGATACTTCACTACACTAAAAAATATAACAATAAAGTCGTTTAAAAATCTAAGTTTTCTTCAACAATAGCGCCCTTTAATTGAATAAGGATTTTTTGTTTATTTGTATATTGCTAGGAAATTATCATTTCATTTGTGAATAAGACTATGTGCTGATTTATGCTAAAAACCAGAATTCGATCCTATAACGACAGTAGCGTCTAGTTCCTCGTCTCTAGCCACTTTCGTGGTAAGCCCAGCACCAGCAAAGATTTCAAAGGTCTGAGTTGCCTGCATTTCGCTCGTCTCTATTAAAAGATGTCCTCCCGGTGCTAGCCAGAGAAATGCTTCTTTTGCTACTCTTCGCTGAATGTCAAGTCCATCCTCTCCTCCGTCAAGCGCCACCTTCGGTTCATGTAGGCGAGCCTCCTGTGGGAGCAGCTTTATTGCCTCGGTAGGAACATAAGGTACGTTCGCAACTAGGGTGTTCACATGGCCTTTAAGTGAGTGAGGCAGAGCTTTATACAAGTCACCTTCAAAAACATGGCCACCGAAATCTGTTACGTTGCGGCTTGCACATCGTACTGCGACAGGGTCAATGTCAACAGAATACAGTTCAACTCGTCCTAAAGCTGCCGCCAGTGCTACACCCACAGCACCTGACCCGCAACATAGATCAACGACGATATCACCAAAACATGACAGAGCTTTTGCCTGGTGAACAAGAAACTCAGTACGTTGACGAGGCACGAAAACGCCTCGGTCCACTTCTATCCGCAACCCACAGAATTCTGCGTATCCAACAACATATTCAAGTGGTAAACCATCGGCTCGCATTTCCACCATTTTCTTGAGGTCCTCTGGAGTTCGTGCCTCTGAAATAAGTAACCGGGTCTCATCTTCTGCGAAAACACAACCCGCGCTCTGAAGCCTGTTAATTATACATTTTTCCGTTTTATTGTCCAAAAAGAAATTAAATTCTTTTCCTATTTATCTCACCACTTTTGCTTATTTATAACCCTGTATTCGTTAAAAATTGGAGATATCCTTTTTCAACAAAATGGTCCAATTCAAAAAAATACGCCCTTATCCAATTAAATGGCCCTTTAACGGAATAACTTATTGCCACTCAACAGTTCCTTAATCTATCTTGCAATTCAGATGTTATTTTCCTTTTCACTATAAAAACATCCCTTTAGATAACCATCTAAAGGGATGTTTTTATAAACCTCGCGACTTTCTTTTAAATTCACAGTAGAAAATCAATTAACTCCCGAACAGAAAAGTAAATTTAAATTATTAAAAGAGATCCCTCCATTGTTTATAAGCCAGTAGCGCCATTCTTTTTATCTCTTCAAAATCTGGAATATCCTTTATTTTCATTGTAGTTAATCGCCTTTGACATCAATGGTTTAGGCATTATTCGTTAATTCTATTATATGTACCACATATCATCGCCTTGCTCTCTTCCTGTAATATAGAAATATCCCTATTTCCATAAGTCGATATTTCTATATATCCCTACTTTTTGTTATCAAAAATAGCGAAGATACTGTTGGTTTGTAATAAAGTTTGGTCAAAAGCATGCTACAAAAATTGATTTTTCAACAGAAAAAACCCAAACATTTTGAAAAAAGTTTGATCAAAATGCTTAGGTTGTTTGTTGCTAGTGAATAATTTTTTATAAAAAAGTTTAATCATTTTCCATTATTCCACAATCGCGCCCTATAATGGAATAACGAAAATAGAAACACGAATGCAAATTAGCTTATTTTTTTCAACTAACGCCATCCGCCCGTGGAACAAGAGGGCAACAGTAAAGTTAACTCTTTTTCCCATAAGGAATAATGACTTCGTTTAGTAATTAGTATCATTTCGCTAGTGTAATGAAATTACTTTATTAATTTTCAACGGAAACCCTCTTCATTAATCGCTTTAATTTATTTTCTGTATCTGTTTCCTCTACTGGTGTATAGATACTGCACCGTAAATCCATATCACCTTGAACCTGAAGAGAAGTTAAATTAAACAACATTTTGCCTGCTTTAGCATGTCTGAATTCAATTATCATTTCTGGAGCCTTACTTACTTGACTTTCTTGCCATAAATCCTGGAATTCTGAATGTGAATGACTCATTTCTTTAATAAATTGGTTGTACCATTCATCGCCTAAATAGTGTCCATAATAGGTACGGAAAATAGCAAGAAAACCTTTAGCAAAATGTTCCCAATTGACGGCCAATGTTTTAAATTCTTTTCTTGTGAACACTAAACGAATCAAATTTCTTTGATCATTCGGTATTTGTTCAAAATCTAAAAAAACATGAGCAGCTGCAGGATTCCAGCCCACAATATGGCAATGTCGATTCGTAATGATAGTCGGACAATATTTTAATTCAGCAAGTATTCGTTTTAAAGAAGGATTCAGCTCTGATTGATCATTTTTTGGATTTGTAATTTCCGGCTTTGCCTCTAATGCCAGGTTATATAAGTAGTCTCTTTCATCATTATTTAATTGTAAAGCTGTAGAAATACAATCAAGTACGATCGAAGAAACTTTTATATCCCTTCCTTGCTCTAGCCATGTATACCAAGTGGTACTTACACCTGCTAATTGTGCAACCTCTTCTCTTCGTAATCCAGGTGTCCTTCTCCGGGTTCCGGCAGGTAAACCAATAGACTCAGGCTTAATTTGGGCACGCTTAGCTTTTAAGAATGTCGACAAAGCTTCAATCCTAGTTTTATCATTCACTTTTAAAACTCCTTATCATATCAATTTAACCTAGTAGTAATTATACCAGGATAAACTATCCCTTGTAATAGGATAAAAAAGATGTAAAATACTAGTAAATTATTGATTTGGAGGGATGAAAAGTGGAACGAGTTGTGATTACTGGTATGGGGGTAGTTTCCCCTATAGGAAACAATATCCAAACATTTTGGAACAATTTGATTAACGGGGAATCTGGTATATCCACTATTGATACATTTGATGTTACTAATCATAAGACAAAAATTGCAGGTATCGTCCAAGATTTTGATGCAGATGAAGTTTTAGGAAAGAAAGAAGCAAGACGTTTAGATCGTTTTTCTCAATTTGCTTTGGCTGCAGCTGAACAAGCTTGGGCAGATTCTAAGTTAGACCTCGATCGTATAGATGTAGAAAGGTTAGGCGTATACGTAGGTTCAGGTATAGGAGGAATTGAAACCTTGATTAAAAATATTGATGCGCTTAGGCAGAAGGGGCCAAGAAAAGTCAGCCCAACTCTAGTACCTGCCATGATTTCTAATGCTGCTGCAGCACAAATTAGTATCAAGTGGAACGCGATGGGACCTTCTATGTCGCCTGTTTCTGCTTGTGCAATTGGAAATACTGCTATCGGAGAAGCCTTTAGACTAATTCGCTCTGGAGAAGTTGACGTTGTGTTTGCGGGTGGAACAGAGGCAGCTATAACAGACTTATCAATAGCAAGCTTTGGTAATGCTACAGCATTATCAACAAGAAACGATGATCCCACTAAAGCTAGTCGTCCATTTGATGAAAGTCGAGATGGATTTGTCATGTCAGAAGGAGCTGGAATTCTAATCTTAGAATCTTTATCTCATGCTTTGCGTAGAGAGGCAAAGATTTATGCAGAAGTCATTGGATATGGTGCAAGTTCAGACGCACACCATATCGTAGCTACACATCCGAAAGGTAAAGGTGCCTATCTTGCAATGAGTTCAGCTTTAAAAAATGCCAATATATCGCCTGAAGAAATTGATGTTATTAGTGCCCATGCAACAAGTACAAAAGTGGGAGACATATCTGAAACGATGGCTATTAAGCAGCTGTTTGGAAAACAAGCTTATCAGATTCCAGTAACAGCTAATAAATCTATGCTTGGTCATATGTTAGGGGCAGCTGGTGGAGTTGAAGCAATTGCTTTAGCAATGAGCATAAAGGAAGAGATAGTTCCTCCAACAATTAACTTAGAAGATCCTGATCCATTATGTGATCTAGATTATGTACCGTCTGTTGCTCGCCAAGTGAAAATAAATACGGGTCTATCTAACTCATTTGGCTTCGGAGGTCATAATGCAGCTATTATTTTAAAGAAATACGAGTGAATAAACTTTCTCTCGTCAATCTAACCGTTTCTTCTAGAAATGGTTAGATTTATTCAATTAAATGGCCCGATTATTGAATAGAATGAAAAGTAAATAATCTCTTTTGACATCAATTGTTTAGGCATTATCCGTTAATTCTATAACTCTATTACATGTACCACATATCATCGCTGTGCTCTTCTCTACAATATAGAAATATCCCTTTTTCTATAAGTAGATATTTCTATATATCCCTTCTTTTGTTACCAAAAATAGCGAAGATACTCCTATTTCTCCACCCAAAAATGTGTAGCTTTGAAATTAGGTTTGATTAAAGACCATTAGTCCTCTTCCATCCTTAAAAAATAACAAAAAATTATTTTATTTCATCTAACTTGTCCATTTTTCTAAGTAACCTAGTTTTTGTTTTATCTCTAGAAATAAAAAAGGCCTAATCCTTGTCGATTATAGAAATATCCCTATTTCTATAATTAGATATTTCCCTATATCCCTTCTTATGCTATCAGAAATGGAGGTATAGGGGGAGCCTTTGAAAAATTACTGGAGTAATATAAATTGCTGATTCTATTGTATGTACCACATTTCACTAATATAAGCTTCTTTATAATATAGAAATATCCCTATTTCCAAAAAGGGATATTTCTATATTTCCGTAGTATATTTCAAAATCGGCAAATTCAATAACTACATTAAAAAGAGTCCTATTTCTAGGACTCTTTTTAATACTAATTTTTAGCTTTAATTTACATTTTATCGATGATCATTTGTCTTTTATACCATCGGTTTAATTTGTCTCTCGCAGTTCCAGAGAGACGCTTTGTTTTTTTATTATAGAATCTTGAAAGAGTGGGTTGTGATATGCCTATCTCTGCTGAGAGCTCTCGCATAGTTATGTTCTTTCTCCGATGCATAAATTCTATTCTATCCCGAATTAACTGTTCATTTCTATTCATATCTAAGGGCTTTTCTTCAGTTTTTACTGACTGATTCTCCCTATGAATTACATCAATAGTCTGCCTCGCTAAGCTTTCCGTTGAATGAATTACATCAGTAGCCTTCTTCTTTGCTAAGTTTTCCATTGAATGAATTAATTCTTTAGGTGGTAATATTACTATTCCTAACTGCGAATAATATTTTTTAAACCAATTCTTCTTCGTCAATTGATCCTCATCTAATCCCTTATCATATCCCCAATGAGAAATTACACCTTCTTTTTCTAAATCACTTAAAACATTTTCTAATTGCTCACGAATACGGTTAGGCTTTTGCTTTTGGTTTATACCCATTACTGCTAATAACCCTTTATCTCCCCCTATAGAATAGGGCCTTTTTAAGTTAGAAAACATTTGACGAATTCTCCACTGCCATGTCAAATAACGAATTAACCTTTTATGATATTTGTGTCTATAGCTATTATATTCAAGGGCCTTTTTTGATAATAGTGCCGTAGTGCTATTAGATCCATATAGGTAACTGGATAAGAAACTGCCCGGTTTAATTCGGCACGATTCTATACCCATGTATTCATTGGTATTTTTATCTCTCCAAAGCACTACAGAATCTAATACAAATAACCTTTTAATTACTTCACGCTTTACTTCATAATGTTTCCCGGTTTCAGCGCGATCATTTAGTACGACTACTTCATTCTCATCATTTAAGTATATAAAAATACTTGCTAGGGCCGCTATACGTTTAGCTACCTTAATCTTATCTTCCACTCTATAATATTCAACACCATTTGCTTTTGCTTTTGAAATACTGCACATTTCTAAAACTTGTTCATATGAAAAATCAATAAATTCATCAGGTGTGTTTGCTTCATTTAGCCATTGAATGGTGATGGTATCTAGTACGTCTGCTGTTAAATCATCCATATTACTCATTACACCATCTACTAATGTATTCCATCTTGCGGCTTCTTCAATATTCGTTAACCTTAGGTCTTCATCTTTATGAGATGAAAGCTGTGCTACTCCATTACTATCTTTCGTTTCAATGGGATATGATTTTAATTTTGTATTTTCATCTTCCTCAAATTGATTCTTTGCTATCCCATCTCTTAACTTATAATAAACGGCGGAATTATTTACTTCTAAATAATTTTCATGCGCTATATTCGCATCAGGTTCAATCACTTGTGTATGTGTCTTAGTATTAACTGTTTCATCATTACGAAACTCTTGGGCTATAAAGACATCAATTGTCTCATGAATTGTTACTTTGTGAGTATCTATATTTTTAAATATATCTAAAGCTGAAATACCTTTTCCTTGTTGCTGCTTCACCCACTGTACAAGCATTGAAAATGATGGAGAAAGGTATTCTGAAGTTACAATTTTACTATTATCTGCTTCAACGTCTACATAGTAAGAATTCCATTTACGCCACAATGGCTCGTTCTGTTTATAAATTGGTTCTGTTATTGATAATGCATCTCTAAACAATTGTAGAACGTCTTCCATATATATTTTTCTCCTTACACAAATTTAATAAGTGTTATTTAAACGTGAAAATACTTAGCTATATGATGTTCCTTTCTAAATAACAAGAAAGATAATTAGAATATTTTATTTGAAATTTTCTACATTACACCTTTACGGGATCCTAGTATTTATACCTATAATCATCTCTTTTAATGATTATACAAGACCAAATTAATTTGTAAAATCCAAATACGAGTTAATTCAAGGGCTTACATAGTATCCTAACTTTTTTCATTGATCCCTCTTCTATTAGTCTTATTTTTCATAACATGAAAATCTGTAGCTATATCATTACCCATTCAGCTGCAAAAAAATTTTAAAAAAGAGGGCTAAAGTTTGATATAAAAGATTTTCTTTTGTAATTACAATTTGGAACATGAAAATTTATAGCCATATGATGTCTCTTTGGAATGATGTAAAAGTTCTATTAATCCTTTTATATCATACACCCACTACCTTTTGTTCGTATTTTTAACTATTTATATAATATGAAAATCTGTAGCGGTATGATGTCCTTCTTTCATACAAAGATGAAAAGGTCTTAGTTATATGATGTCCCTTTTAAAATTTAAAATTTCGAGATTGAATCCTTTAATATCAACGCTTAAAGACTATTCTATGAATAATTCCATATCTAAAAACATGAAAACTCATAGCTATATGATGTCCCTTTTGAATGACGTGAATGTTCTGTAAACCCTTTGACATCATACATTCACTGCCTTTTGTTCGTATTTTCGGCTATTTATATAATATGAAAACCTGTAGCGGTATGATGTCCCTTTTTTTATAAAAAGATGAAAAGGATTTAGCTATATGATGTCCCTTTTAAAAATTGAAATTTCGGGTTTAAATCCTTTAATATCAATGTTTAAAGGCTATCGTATGAGTAATTTCATATCTAAAAATATGAAAACTTATAGCTATATGATGTCCCTTTCATTTTTTTAAAAAAACCTCATAAACGTTKTTATATTAATGTTTATGAGGTTATTTCTAATGATTTTTTGATTTTCTACAAAGATGAAAATCTGTAGCGGTATGATGTCCATAAAAAAAAATCGATAAATCTTCAAATCCCTTGATACATAAGGGATTAACGTGCATTTCATCTTTTCATTTTCTCTCTTAAAGGGGCACATTTCATCAAATTTCAATTTGATATAATCATAATTGGTATATTTTATATTGTTTTGGCATATATTTCTGGATTTATGTGTAGGAGGTGAAAAAGATGGGACAATCATTTATTATTCGTAATCAACGTAGTCTAAATGGACAAGATACAAATGCAGTTCTAGTAACATTAAAATCTTGGCAGAAACTTGTTGAAGCTTTTGAAGAGAAATACTACAGCTATAAAGATACATACCTTGAGGATATTCTCGATCATATGACATATGAAGAACGCATTGCTGATGTAGACGGCTTTGTGGCCCAGGCGAAACCATCTTTTTCACGTCGTACACTATCTGCTATTTCAGAAACAATGGGACGAAAACATAAATTATATGGCATTACAAATGCAGATTTAGAAGTCTTCTTATATCTACACAAGAAATGTTACACGAATGGGATTATTCCAAATGTAACAGTACATATGATGTGGGAAGATTACAAGCAGTATAAAGAGGAATTTGCTTATATACAGCATTCTCAATTCTATATTGCATTAAAGAAATTAAGTTTACATAACATTATTACACTAGAAAATGAATTAGATGGCCGCTATACCATTAAGCTAACTCATTTTATGAACGAAGAAACTGAAAAGGTAAATTCCTATGTGTATATTAGCCCAGTCGTATTTACAAAAGCTTTCTTTGCGCTTTCAGTTGCGGCTAAGAAACTATTCTTGGACATTGCTATGCAACAACACAGTGAAACGACTCTTAAACGTTCCTTAGACAAGCAGGATGAAAGAGGAAATACAACTCATTTTGGCGGAATGTACCGCTTTTTACATAAGAAATACCCACATCAAATCCGTGCGGTTATGACAGAATTAACAACTGCATTACCATGTACAGGGACTCCCCTATTCAAAATTTGCAAGTTACAAAAAGGGGTTAAAAATACAAAAAGATATACGACATTATATCTATCCTTACATACAGATTTCTTATGTACAAAAGAAGCTGGAGAAGTACAGTATCGCGATCCATTCACCCCTAAGGTTACGTATGCTCGGAAAGCTCGTTTTATTGAATCTGTGCTACAAGAACTGAATATAGGTGAGTTTGCACAAGACATGAATAAATTTATTCATGTACTTAAGTATACTTGTCATCGACAAATTCGAAGTGTCATTCGCAGCTTACGTGACATGATAGATCGTAATGAAGAATATCCAAATAAGTTAGTGTATACACTGAAAAAACTATTGAATCAAACATCACAATATCAAATTCTTGATACAGCAGCAAAAGAAGGTATTTACCCCCTTATTACACAACATGTTCCAAAAGAACAAAAGGAGCAAGCTGTATTTGATTTCGGATTACATTTCTCTATGTATTCTCTTCGAAACATCAAAAAGTTGTTCCGTAATACATATGAGTTACTAAAATCCAAATTTGCTGTACCTGTTACAGAGGAATCGTATCACCGTAACTATCTAAAGTATCAAGAAGAAACATTATTTAGAAAGTACGCCTATGAACAAGGTGCAAATCTAAATGCTTATATGGCCTTAGAAATAGAAATACGTGAACTTCTAAAAACAAGAGGATATAAAGATCGCTTTATTCCAAGTGATGTTCGCGAATTGTTCATTGAAAAGATAGATCGACTACCTAAAGAAAAGCTTCGCGTTATTGAAGTACCGGATGAGTTCAATTTGATTACATTTATGCGTGTATTTGAACAATTAGTACGCACTGGTATTCATGTAACAACAGCCGAACAAGTACTTGAGGTAATAGAAATAAATTAATGATACTTCGCTCTCTATTTTGAAAAAATTATAAATAGAGGGCTATTCGTATTGGTTCCATTTTAAAAAAGCCCTCTACTGATTTTTCCACATAGATACCTTTACTAGATTCTATTCATAATAGAGTCTTTTTTTATACATTCCTATACAAAGCTGTAATACAATTAACCAATTTTCCACATCTATATTTAAATAAACACATTATTCTTATCTAAAATACATATAAATACCTACAAAAAATCATAAGAAAAACAATAAATTTCGTGGATAAGTAGATAAATAGAACCTAATGTGAATAATATTATGTAATTATTATTGAAATAAAGGGATTTTGGCACTTCACCTATCAAAAATCATCAATATTTACGTGAGTCATGTGACAAATTCTAATTGTGTTGATTAGTTAGCCTATATTGTGAATGTTTTGTGAGTAAGTATTGTAAAATTGTGGACATACAGTGGATGAATTCGAAATTTAGCACTTGAATAAATATATTTAACACTGCATCAATTTGTTTCATTTTTTATGTAGAAATACGTGATCTTGTTTATGATTATTTGTAGGTTTTATAGCTTACTAATGCCTATTTTTCCGTCGTTAAATTCTAGCATTTATGATTTTTTACGCTATAGCATGTTCAAATCCCTTGTTACAGTAGGAATAAAATCATATTTACTAGCCCTATATAAGTTTTATCTTTATATTTTTAATATATATAAGATATATATTTATATAAGATTTTTAAATAAATCTACATATTTTATTACCTACTTATAACAAAATCTATTGAGTCTATATTTACCATACAAAAAAATCTATTTTGAAAAGGATTGATTAAAACTGATTTTAGTTAGTATACAATTTTACATATTCTATATATAAAATACCTTATTGGCGCTTAGATTATGCCCCTCAAAAAGGTGCTCATATTGATGTTGAGGATTATAGAAATGAAAAAAAAGGAAAGCAATAAAAAAGGCCAGATTGATTTACGGAATCAGCCTGGCCAAGATTTAGAGATTATTTGTATCTGTTTTGAAATTTTCGAACCAGAACCTAATTTACAGCATTATAGGTTCTTTAATTGGCGGTAAAAATCCTATTTCTATAGCGTATTTCAATAATAAGTTTATATATTCTTGATTTGGTTTTAAGCAATATATATTTATACTGTTTAGAAACCTTTGAGTATATTCACAAGAAGGGATAGACACGGATCCCTCCTCTACAGATTCTAATAAAGGCATTATCAATTCTAATGCTTGTTGGTTTTGAGAAGTTAAATTATTATTAAAGAACTTATCTATATACTCTTGTTCATCCACCAACAATATATCGTATCCAAAATACTTTAGATTAGTAATGAATTGATCCCAGTTAAGTTGTACTGGATTACAAATATGCATAGTCCGACCTATTGTGTTTGTTCTATAAGATAATTCTGTAATAGCCATGCTGCAATAGTCTATAGGAGTTAGGTCAATATAAGTATGAACTTTTGGAGCCATTCTTGATAAAAATATACCTTTTAGTAATCGATAAAAAGCATTTTCATTTATATTATATTGAAATTTTCCTGTAATAGAATGCCCTACTAAATTTCCAACACGATAAATGGTGCCGTCTATTCCCTCTTTAATTGCTTCCCTAACCATTTTTTCAGCTTGAAACTTACTTTCGAGATATACATTATCTAGGATCTGTCCTCTATCGAAATCTGATTCAAAAAATATGAAGTTATTTGGATCATTTTCAGCATGGCCTACCACACTTAAAGTAGATACATAATGAAAACGTGCATCTGCTTTCTTGGCTAAATGTAATAAATATTTTGTAGATTGAACATTTACTTTTTGAAAATGTTCACGTTCTCCATAATGTCTTACATCTCCACCACAATGAATTATAGAGTCTAGGTCCCCTTTTAACTGATTAATAATTTGTGAAGTGAGACCGAGGTTTATCAAAGATAGATCTCCTTCTAAAAACTTAATTCTTCCCTTCATTTTTGAAAGGATTTCGGTTCCAAAGTAAAATTCCATTCTTTCTTCTAATTTTTTATGAATTTCTTGATTTTCACTTTTACGTACTAAACAATATATGAGAGTTGAAGGCAGTTTTAATAACCGTTCTAGAATATGAGCACCTAAGTATCCAGTTGCTCCTGTAAGAAGTACTGTTTTGGGATATTCTACTACGTCTTTAAAAGATTCGTGTGGTTCAGTTTTATTATAGGTCTGGATGTCAGCTATATCGTTTTTCATCCTTAAATCATTAGACGTTGTATCTTCTTTTATTTGTAAGTTATTCATATCTTCAATATGATGAGCTAGTTTCTTTATGGTTCTATACTTGAAAAAATCTTGAATCTTAAGATTCGGGTATAACGGTTTTAATTTTACTAAGACCGGCATGATTTTTAAAGAATGCCCACCTAAATTGAAAAAATCATCCTTAATGCTGATTTCTTCAATGCTTAAAACCTCAGACCAAACTTTTGCAATGTTTTTTTGTACTGTGGTTTCAGGCAGAATTATAGGTTCATTTGCATTGTTATTATCAACTTCTATTTCTAACAATTTACTAGAGTCAACCTTTCCATTCGGAGTTACTGGTATCTCTAATAAATGAATATAATCTTTAGGCAACATATACTCAGGTAATACACCGGATAAATATGAAGTTAAATGCTGATTTTTTATTTGTTCATTGTCTAATGTTTTGTAATAAGCTCGTAATAACATCCCATCTTTTGTTGGAATGACAACAGCTTGTGTTATTTCTGGAAATTGTAAAAGTGAATCTTCTATTTCTCCTAATTCAATTCGATGGCCTCTTATTTTAACCTGTTTATCTCGTCTGCCCATAAATTCTATATTACCATCTTTTAACCATTTTGCTAAATCGCCTGTTCGATACAATCTCTTATTTCTATCGAATGAAAATGGGTTTGATATGAATGCATGTTTTGTTTTACTCTCGTGATTCCAATATCCTTTTGCTAGACCAATACTATCAATATACAACTCTCCTACAACACCGATTGGACAAGGCTGCATGTGAGAATTTAATATATGAACCTTTGTATTAGAAATAGGCATTCCAATTGGAACAGTCTTAGAACTGTCACGCATACCTGTTTGTATTGGATAATACATTGCTGTAACAGTAGATTCTGTAGGACCATATTCATTTACAACTTGTACTTGATCTTGTAAAGTCTCCTGCCAGCTTCTAATAGCACTTGCTGATGCGGCTTCCCCTCCCATTATAATAAATTTTAATGATTTTATCTTTTCACTCTCTGTTTGATTCAGTGATATAGATAACTCGTTAAAAAACACTGTTGGTACATCTGATATAGTTGCTTGAATCTCTTGAATAGCCTTAGTATATGCAGCGGTTGAATACCGTTGTTCGTCATTTAACAGGTGTAATTGTGCACCATTTAATAAAGTGGAGAAAATTTCTGATACTGACGAATCAAAACTATGTGAATAGAATTGAGTCACTTTATCTAGGTGTGATACATGAAATACCTCTTTTCTCCATTGAGCTAAGTTTAGAACGCCTTTATGAGTTAATAATGTACCTTTCGGTTTCCCTGTTGATCCGGAAGTATAGATAACATAGGCTAAATCATCTGGTTCAGTCAAAACTTTAATATCGTGATTTACATTAGTTTGCTGGATATCTTCAACTGTAGAAATTTTGTCAGCATCTAAATTTAGATGTTTTTTATATTCATGCTTTGTGATAACTCTACAAGCCTCACTATCTTGTACTATATATTCAATTCGTTCTTTAGGGTATTTCACATCAATTGGAATGTAAGCTCCACCAGCTTTTAATACTCCGATCATTGTAATAATCCTATCTATACTTCTATCTAAAAATAATGCTACTTTATCTCCTTTCTTTATACCGTTTTCTAAGAGATGTTGAGCTACTTGATTCGAACGGTTATTTAATTGCTCATAAGTCAGAGAATAAACATTAGTTGATAAAGCGATTTGATTTGGATATAGGCTTACCTGCTTATAAAATTGTTCCTGGATGCTTTTAAAATATGGATATGGTTTCTCTGTATTGTTTACTTTTGAAAATAATGCTTCTTCCTTCTCTGATAAAAACACGAGTTTTTCATATGGTGCTGTTCGTTGGTTGATAAATCCTTGAAGTATATTTGAAAAGTTTTGTGTAAACCTTACAATAGATTCTTTTTTGAATAAATCAATCTTATATTCAAACGCTACTTCAATATAATCTATACCTTCTTCAACCGACACAGAAAGATCAAATTTACTAATAGTTTGATTAAAGGGTAATAATTGAAGACTATATTCGCCATCACTCTGTAACATGTCTTGTTGGTAACTAAACATTGTAGAGAAAATCGGATTATTGCTAATGCCTCTATCTGGGTTTATTGCCTCAATTACTTTATCAAATGGATAAGATTGATTCTGAAAAGCATTTAAACAGTTCTCTTTAACCACTTGTAATAACTGTTGTAAATTTTTTGCATCATGTAATTGTGTTCTTATTGCTAAAGTATTTACAAAAAATCCTTGTATATGTTCAAATGCCTCGTGATTTCTCCCCGCAATCGGCGTACCAACAATGATATCTTTTTGATCAGTTAAGTAGTGTAATAATTGGATGTAGGCTGCAAAAAATAACATGTACATGGAAACACTCTCTTGTTCACATACTACTCTTAAAGATTTGTGAATCTCATTGTCTAATTTTATTCGAAATACATCCCCGCTATTGCCCTGTTGATTAGTATGATTAAAATCAATAGGAAGACTTAATATCGGCAAAGGGGTCTTTAATTCAGAAATCCAATACTCCTTCTCTTTGTTCCATTTCCCTGTATCTAACTGATTTTGTTGCCAATTAACGTAGTCAATATAGCGATTAGACATAATAGATAACTCTGGAGTATTTCCTTTATCTAAAGCATGATAAACCCTCATTAATTCATCTAATAAGTACTTTAAGCTCCATTCATCTGTAATAATATGATGGAAATTTATATATAAATATGAACTTTCCCTATTGGTATTAAACAATTGAACACGAAATAGAGGTCCTTGTTCCAAATCAAATGGTGTATGGTCATTTGACTGTATTTTTCTATTTACATATACTTGTTGTTCTTCTTTAGCAATATGAGTGATATCCTCATAGTAAAAATCAATAGGCATTGACTTTAAAATTGTTTGTTGTGGTTCCCCGGCTTTTTCAACAAAAGTTGTCCGTAACATTTCATGGCGTTTAACAAGAAACTCAAAACTAGTTTGTAACAAATCCTTTTGTAAACTTGGCTTTATATATATTTGTACTGGTACATCATACACTCTGCCTATAGGGTTTAATTTGTTTAAAAACCACAATCGTTTCTGTGCATTAGAAAGATTATAATGCTGTTGCTCTTTTATCTTTGCAATTTTTTCATGATAAGTAGTATTGTTTTGGGTACTACTTAGTTTATCAATATAAGCCGACAAACTAGAAACCGTTCGATACTTAAAAATATCTTTAACTTCTAATTTTAAATAAAAGTTTTTTTGAATTTGATTTAATACTTGCACAGCAATTAACGAGTGTCCACCAAGTCTAAAAAAGTCATCCTCTTTACTAATTATTTCTTTTTCTATATTTAAAATATTTGACCAAATGCCAACTAAAACTTTTTCAGTATGACTTGTAGGAGGCATGTATTGATGAACTGTTTTTTCTAGTAAAGATGGTATTTCTGCTTCTAATTTCTTCTTATCAATTTTTCCGCTTGGTGATAATGGAAATAGTTCAAGGTGAAACAGATAACTAGGTACCATGAAATCGGGTAATTTTGTATTTAAAAATTCTTTTAGCTCATCCTCTTTGATAGCTACATTCCCCTGTGACAAATAAAAACAAACAATTTTATCATTTTCATATACACTTGCTACTGTATCTTTTATTTTTGGATGCTTTAATAGTACTTCCTCAATTTCATCAAGCTCAATTCTATATCCGCGCAATTTTACCTGATTATCTTTTCTTCCCCAAAATTCTAGATTTCCATTTGGTAAAAGACGTACCAAATCACCCGAACGATAAAGTCTCTTATTAGGATTATTTAATGTTGATCCAGAAAGAAAAGCCGTTCTCGTTTTTTCTTCTTGATTTATATATCCTTTTGCAACCCCCTCTCCCCCGATGTATAGTTCTCCAATCACATTTTGAGGACATAACGTGCCAAAGGGGCTTACTACAAATACCTCACTGTTATGAATTGGCTTACCAATAGGGATACTAGACAGTTCATCTAATATTTCTTGTTTAATTTCATAAATGGTTGTACATACAGTTGCTTCTGTAGGTCCATATGCATTGATAATCGGAATGTCTAATCCCATTTTTTTTTGCCATTTACGCACTGCTTCAGTAGGTAAAGTTTCTCCACCTACAAAAATACATTTTAAAGAACTCAGTTTATCTAACAGTCTCTGTGGCATACTTACTAACAACTTGAAGAATACAGTTGGTAATACGCAATAATTTATATGAATTGTTTTAATTACATTTATAAAATCTTCAGCAGAACGTTTTTCAATTTCAGAAATTATATGTATTTTCCCGCCAAATAAAAGAACTGGAAAGATTTCTATTATTGATGCATCGAAAATCATAGATGCAAATTGTAAGAATACGTCATTTTTTGTTAATGAAAAACTACTTTTTAATGAGTAGGATAAATTAATTACATTTTTGTGTGGTACTGCTACCCCCTTTGGTAAGCCTGTTGAACCAGAAGTATAAATAATATAAGCGATATCTTCGCTAGTATGCTGTTGCTCAATATATCCCTTAAAATTACAATAGGTAAATTCATCTATATTAATTGTATGGATATTATTATCTTCAATAAGTTCTTTATATTTTTTTCTTGTAATGACAATGCGACTATTACTATCTTTTAGTATGTAATGTATTCTAGATTCAGGAAAATTCGGATCGATCGGAACATAAACTCCACCTGATTTTAATACACCTATAATTGAAACAATTGTATTAATGTCTCTTTCCATCATAATGCCTACACGTTGTCCTTTTTTTAACTTATTTTGGCATAGATAGCTTGCAATCTGATTGGAACGTTGTTGTAATTCATTATAAGTAATTTGTTTATCCCCCATTGATATGGCAACTTTATCAGGTGACTCAATTGCTTGAATGTCAATGAGTTGGTCTAATGTTTTATATTCAGGATATTTTTGAATTTTTGAATTTATATTCTTATACAAACTATGATCCTTATCTAAAAGTAAATCTAATGAATAAATAGGTTCATCCGCATGTAGAATTAATTTTTGAAGTAAATTTTCAAATCTTTCAATTAAATCACTAATAGTTTCAGGTCTATATAAACTCGAATTATAGTCTATTTCAATTTTATATTCGTCATTTGTTGTATCCCTAATAATCCTCCATACCATATCAAAGATACTCACTCTTTTATTGTCTGTCAGCACCTTTGCATCAATACCTGGTAAATGTATTTCTGGCAGCTTTACCATATTAAATGYAGTTGAATATGTGAAATTTGAATTTCCAATTAATTTTAAGTTTTGGGCTAAATGCTCAAATGGATAATTTTGGTGTTTTATAGCTTCATTAACAAGATTGTTAATCTTGTTAAGTAATTTTTGAAAGGTGTCTTCTTTTGAAATTGATACTATTATCGGTAAAGTATTAATAAAGTATCCAAAAGTATCCGCTTCTTGTGATCGTGGTCTCGTGTTAATTGGCATACCAACAACCATATCTTGTGAATTTGTCATTTGGTGGAGTAAACTAAAATAAGCACTTAGCATTACTCGATACATACTTACTTTATTTTTTTTAGCGAAATCCTTTATTTTAATAAATACATTTGTATCTATAATTTTACTGATACAATCTCCAGAATGTTTCCTTTCATCGTGTCCATTTCTATTAAAATCAGAGGGGAATTCTGTGTAAGGTAATTCACGATCAAGAGCTTTTTTCCAATAAGAACATGCCTCATTATAAGAAGCACCATAAATCTGGTTGATTTCATATTGGACAAGTTCTTTATAAGATGCCTCTTGATTAATAATTTTTTGGTTAGAAATTAATTTTGAATAATTATCAGATAGTTGTCGAATCAATATACCCAGACTCCAGCCATCAAATATTATATGGTGGAAAATCATATGAAAAATATATTCATTCGAATTCAATTTAACTAACTGTACTCTAAATAATGGGGCATTTTCTAAATTGAAATTTTTATATAAAGGTTCTTCTAGATGTTTTTTTAAAACTAATTTTTTTTCTTCATCTTGGAATTCTGTTAAATCATACACTGGAATGTCGAATTCTATATTTTGTTGAATAAATTGTTTTGGCTTTGAATCTTTTTTTATAAATACTGTCCGTAAAGCTGAATGGGATTGTATAACCTTTATGAATGATTGTTTTAAAAAGTCTATATTAATATTACCTTTTAAGTGAATCATAATAGGCTCATTATAAGCACCTTCCGTTAATTTCATTTGATTCGCTAACCATAATGAACCTTGACCTACAGTCAAATCAATTTCATCAACCTTTTCACAATTTTCTCCTGTGTTCTTCATACAAAACACTCCTTTAATTGTTATATATAAAGTTAAAAATTGAATATCCCTAACAGCTAAAATATACATATATGGTAAATTTTTGTAAATGTATTTCTTTCGACTAAATTCTACATTTTTTGTTTAAATGCCTCATAAATTAGTTATGTTATTATTCACTAATTTATTTTTGTACAAATTCGAAAAAGTGAATCGCCATCATATGTATTAAATGCATCTAGAATTTTATATGGATGGTGAGACATATGAGTCAATATCAGATGTTGTATAGTACACCTTATCTTTATTCATCAAAAACGCTAAGGAAAATGTACAAAGATACTAATAAAGAGGAAAATCTTTGTGCCATACGTGACCACATGTTAAGGCATGAAGTGTATCTGGATCGACAATATCGGGCGTACTATTATCTAAGTCAACACATTGAAGAGGATCTGTACGGAGATGAACATGCTTTGTCCTGGAATGAATTATTAGATGACTACCAACTCTACAAGGATTGTAAAGGGAATTTGTCCATTAAACCGAAAGGGTGGGATTAACATGACAATCATCGGAGAATTAGGGGTTGTTTATGGTGTTACAGGTGTCTCAGTTTTAGGGATTAAATTTTTGAAAAAGAAAGGATTTCATCTGCCAGATTGGGTGCTACGTGCTGGTCTGAAATGTTTGGTTATTGGGAGTGTTTGGTACCTGCTAATGGATATGCTAGATGTATTTCTACGTTAGTATCACATATGGTAGTTGAAAAATAGGATAACAGTGCACCTATAAGATGTATTTCTTCCCTTCCATACAAGCTCAACTACCTTAAGGAGGTATGGAGGAAATGTTATCACTTTTATTAATTCCAGCAACCTTTTTAACTGTTGCTTATCTTTATAGGGGTAAAGAGATGAGTGATAAGAAAAAAATTACTGCGTTTTTTGAAATTGCAAAGATCTGTGTTCAGCATAAAGGGGAATTACAATACCCCATTTTTATAAAAGAAATAGAAGATAACATAAGTATGAATTATGTTTACAAGTTACCTTTAGGTGTACCTAGTCAACTTATTAAAAAGTTAGCTGAAGTATTAGAAGAAGGACTATATAAGCCTGTTAAAATATCGTTTCAGCAAAGAGAGCTTCATATTCGAGTATTTAAGCAAAAAATACCTAAGAAGTGGAATTGGTCTAAGGATCTGTTAAAAGAGCAAACATGGAGCGTTATGATAGGGAAATCGTTAGATAAACATGTATATCATGATTTCGAGAAAACCCCTCATATGTGCGTGTCGGGTATGACTCGTTTTGGAAAAACAGTGTTTCTAAAAAATGTGATGACGAGTTTAATTTTACAACAACCTCAACATGTGAGTTTTTTTATTATCGATTTGAAGGAAGGCTTAGAATTTAGTCCTTATAAGGATCTATCTCAAGTATTAGAAGTAGCTGAAAACCCACAACAGGCGTTAGAAATGTTGGCTAAAGTACGTGAAAAAATGCTAAGACAAATTGAGATAATGAAGAATTCTTATTTTACCAATATCATAGACACATCAATTAGAGAACGCTGTTTCATCATAGTAGATGAAGGAGCAAATCTTTGTCCGACACAAGGGCTTCCGAAAAAACAACGGGATTTATTATATATGTGTCAGGAGATGTTATCCGAAATTGCACGAGTTGGAGGAGGCTTAGGATTCCGACTCATATTTTGCACTCAATATCCCACTTCGGATACATTACCAAGGCAAATTAAACAAAATGCTGATGCGAAATTAGGCTTTCGATTACCAACAGCGATTGCTTCACAGGTTGCTTTGGATGAACCAGGGCTTGAGGATTTACCTTCCCTTCCAGGAAGAGCATTATTTAAAACTGATCGTACAGAAGAAATCCAAGTACCCTATTTGGAGGATAAAGATATGTGGAATTTACTAAAGCAATATAGGGTGGTGAAACAAAATGAGGCATCAATCACTCAAACAGAAAGCGAGACAAATCGAGATTTTATCCACTTTGAGTAAGTTAGATTTTGCAACAAGAAGACAATTACAAGCGATTCATTGTTTAGGAAGTATTCGAAATGCAAATCGTGTATTAAAGGATATGCACCCGTATTGTCACATTACAAAAATAGCTCGTGAGCATGTTTATTACCTCAATAAAAAAGGGCGTAGTTTATTGGGTGTTACAAGAGAAGTGAAAAAAAGTATCCAATTACAGCACATATTAATGAGAAATGAAGCCTGGATGTGGCTAGGATTTCCGGAGTGGAAAACAGAACAAACGATAGAATTTTCAACTGGTGGTCAGCGATATCAAATTATTCCCGATGCAACTTATTTTGATGATAAAGTCCCTCATTTCGTTGAAATAGATCGGATGCAACACATGAAAGCAAATGAACATAAAATACAGTTATATGGCCATATAACAGATATCTATAAAAGACAGAATGCTATTGTTCCAGTAATTATCTTTTTCACACTATCAGACTATCGGCAATCTAAATTAGAGCAATATGCTGTAAAACAAAATGTGTTTTTAAGAACTTTTATAATGCATGATTTATTTTAGTCACATCCAAAAATCATCATGGTGGATTTCTTTATGAGTCATTCTTTTCAATGCTTTAATAATCTTTTGTCCATTTTTAAAAGAGGGATAAAAAGTATTTGCTCGACACAATTTACTAATTGTTCCTTCACTTACACCGGATTTTTGGGCTAAATCTACTTGTTTGATATTATGATTGTCTAAAAACTTACCTAAGTTAGATCTAGGTTTCTTAAACCAAGACATGTGTTTCACCTCGATTGTTAGATTTTATTAAGAGCATGTCCAATTCTTTAGTTTTCTAAACTTTAGATAAGTGAATAATTTTGTTGGATACAGCATATAGTTTAAGAGAGAATAAGATAAAAAAATATGTAATAATTTTGAGGAATCTAGCATTCATAGTAATAGCTACAAGTTGCTTATACACTAGCCTAATGGCAACTTGTTGCAACAGATATTCCTATAAAATGAAAAGCTCAAATCTGTTGGTACATAAGGGTTTGAGCCTTTCTTAATTTATAGAGAAATGAAAACGAGTTTAATAAGTTAAGAGATACTAAATTGTTCCGTAGTCGAATTTTGAAGAACTATATATAATTTCACGTACCAAATTAGTATTAAAAATTATTTACAAAAGGATTGTATAATACAAAACAATGGGTTTATAATAAGAACAAACGTTCTGTTTTTGGAGGGTAAAATGATGTTCGATTACTCAAAATGTATGAATCGAATGATATTCTGTATCGACCTTTGTTCATTTTTTGCCAGTTGTGCATGTGTGATGCGAGGATTAGATCCATTAAAAGTGAAATTAGCTGTTGTTGGAGACGTAAATCGAAATGGATCTATTGTGTTGGCTGCCACTCCTGAACTGAAAAAATTAGGGATTTCTACAGCAACCAGATTTTATATTGATGTCCTTTTTTGAGTTAAATTAGAATTAATAATTCTATCAATGGTTATCTTAATTCTTCTAGAAAGCGAAAAATTATTTAGAGCGAAATTAATTAAAAATCGCGGATAGTGAAATGACAAACAATCCTTGATGATACTACCAAAAAATAAAAAAGTTATTTAACAGTAAGTCAAAGTATTTAAAAATAAAATCAGTAAAGTATGATGACAAAAAAGATGTTTTCTTCTTATTAGGGGTCCCGCCCCATCGCTATCAAGCTAAGCTCATGTAACGTCAATGATAAGCAAGATTGTTTCTTTTTTCGAAAGTCTATATGTAGATGCTTTAAAGATTTGCATACGAAATAAACCCTAACGGGTTTCCTTTTTTAAATTAAGCCGCTTGATTATCAGACATGGTACAATTGTATACGACACCTAATATATCAAAGACTGTTTTCTTCTCATATCGATGAGATTTTCGCCCATTTTGCTGTAGGAGGTTGAACAGGCGAAGTAGAACCTTTGATAGCTCTTGGGTGTCTTTCTGTATAGCTTGGAAAAGAAGAAGAAAATAATCTTTAATCATATATATGGCCTTATACTCACTCAGTTCTCGTTTCTTTTTCATAAGAAGTAATTGCCGCATTTGAAACATGATAGAAGAACAGAGTAGAATGGCAATCAATTGTCCATACAAATGGCACTCCCATCTTTCTGGTTTTATCTTTTTACACTGATGAATTTGAAAGAATGACTTCCACGTTTTAAATAAAATTTGTCGGGTAAAGAACTGGCGCAGTATCGGTTATGACCCGTTTCCAGCTCCTCCCCATAAGAACTGCTCGTGAGGTTTTCCCTCAAGCAGCTCACCCCATAAACTTCATCAAAAGGGTTATGAGACCTATCAAATGGCAGACACTTTCATCGGTATCCCTCTGCACTTTTGAGGGAATGGACTTTCCAGTCCCAGTAGAGCCTCAGTACACCATAGAGATATTCATTACTCCATCTCTGCCATCCGATGCTACGCTTTCGTCGCCGTTTCCTTCTCGTCAGCAATGTGCGGATTTTCATCTCCGTATAGTCACGCACTTCACTAAATGCTCCGCTGGAGTTTCCAACCCGAAAGTAGTTCACCCATCCTGTTAGTACGGCATTGATTTGTTTTACTAAGTCTTGTGCTGGTTTGGCTCCTGCGTTTTGAATGAGTTCGCGAATTCTTGCTTTCACTGCCGTACGGGCTTTCTTCCTTGGGGTCATGCATATGAAGTGTCGGGTCTTATTTCGGTTCAGTATTCGCCTGAAATCAAATCCCAGAAAGGCAAAAGACTCTCCCTGTAAGACATCGACCATCCGAGTTTTCTCAAGATTCAGTTCAACTCCCAAAGGCTCCAGTTGTTCCTGCAGTCGTCGCAGTGCCAGTTCAGCCCACCCCCGTTTACTGGAGTGCCCACTTACGGTGATAACCATGTCATCGGCAAATCGGTGATAGTTCACCGCCTCATAGTTGCCTTCCGTCGTTTTACGCCGAATGGCATCAAATGTCCAATCTACCTCATTCAAGTAGATGTTTGCCGCTAGTGGAGAGAACGGTCCCCCTTGCGGGACTCCAATCTTTCCCGCGGCCTTCACCACCTGTTTTACTAGGCGCATAACTTGATGGTCTTGGACACGCTTTGAGATTTTCCTCAGTAAGATGTTATGTCGGATTGTATCAAAGTAACGTGACAAATCAACATCGATGACTGTGGTCATACGACGCAGCACACTGCGTCGCACTTCTGCCAGCGCTTGATGTGGGGAGCGTTTTGGTCGGAATCCGTAGGGATTTGGGCAGAAATCAGCCTCAAAGATGGCTTCCAATATGAGTTTTAGTGCTCCTTGGACCACACGGTCCCGTATACAAGGGATTTGCAGTGTCCGCATTTTTCCGTTTGCTTTTGGGATTTCTACTTTACGATTAGCTTGTGGTTGATATGTTCCAGCCTGTAGTTCTGCTTGGATGTTCTTTAAAAACGGCATAACTCCCTCTAGCTCTATATCAGCGAAACTTTGACCGTCGATACCTGGGGCACCGCCGTTTTTCCTCGCATGCTGATATGCTTCGTGGAGGGTTGTTAGTTTGGTAATGTGGGAAAATAGTCCCCAAAACCGATGCGTAGGTTCAGACTTCGCCTTTTGATAGATTCGTCGCCTTAGTTCCTGCAAAGTAATAGGTGTTTTTGTCATGGCACCCTTGCCTCCTTTGGTCGTACGAAATGTTTACAGGTTCGGACCCTTTCCTCCCCGCGCGTTTTGCTGCACGCAGATCTCTGGTACTACGATCCGTTCCGCCACCCTGACACCTACCGTTCTCACTTCCCGATCGCGGTTATAGAGACGGTCTCCTCGATGAGGTTTCTTCATCGGGTGTCCAGGGCTTCTCCAGTTTCTACATTATCTTTCTCTCCATGTCGCCGCTGATACCCCGCCGGTGAGAACTGCCGTTCCAGACTCGTTTCGGTCAGTTCTTGCTGCTTTCGCACGTTATCGACCGTCTCAGCCACCGGAATTGCGTGTAACGAGGCTACGTCTACGTTCACTGTACGTTACAACCTGGAGATTTGCCCACATGCCTTTTGCATGTGATGTCAGAAGGCTTCGCCATGTCGCTTTCACTTCATGGCGCCTCTCAGGCTACGGGAGTGGAGTCTATTCTCCCGATTGGACTTTCACCAACTAGATAATGTGTCCTTATCTGGACACGCCGATTTGCCAACGTAAAGAATACCAATCATGTACTTGTCCCATCGGGACAATATCTGTAGAGGTATTTGTCATATATACATTGATACCGCTAAGTCGTTTACTACGAGCAGAATACTTCATTCCTTTCTTTTTTTCTCTTACAGTTTGATCTTGTAATCGTTTTTGTTGTTGTTCTTTTGTTAGTCGATGAACAATCACACGAGTTGGGACTTTATCAGTCATTCCTACATAAGCGTTGGATATTTCACATGTTTGTCCTGGTTGAAGAGAGTTCATTAAAACCTCCATATCTATCTGGATATACTCTGTACCTTTCTTGATTCTGCCATCTTGAAAATAATCAG
>NZ_JBFTMC010000070.1:0-24009 GCF_056396765.1 Bacillus sp. 05T22 | reverse complement strand
TTATCAAGACCTAAAAGCAAGAAAGCCTTAAAAAATAAAGGTGAGTACATATTAGTCATGTATAATATATACTTACCTTTATTTTCTTGTTACGCTAACATATAAATTAGTAATATWAGAAATGGTAATATTACTTTGGCAATTTTTATCAGCATATTCTTAATTGATAATCATGGAACATGGAATAAAGAACATCTATCTGTGAATAATATTACCTTTTTAACTTTGAGGCATGGTAGAAGAGCGCCAGAATAAAGAGCAGAAAAAGTAAGTAAAAAAGTAAGCCTTCTACAAAGAAAATTTAAATAACCAAGTTGGAATTTAAAAATTATTTCTTAGGAGTGATAGAGTGTCGACACCTGGTATCGGAGATCCATATTGGTATGAATGGTATGTGGGTCTAGAACAAGTTATTAAAATGATTAATTCAGATTACAATATATCTTATGTGATATTTCAATCAGATGTACATAATACTATTGATGATGTAGTAGTAGGATACGATGATAAAAAAGAAGTATGCTATCAAGTTAAGCATGAAGTTGGAGATATTGGGAAAGGTAATCTGACATTTTCAAAATTAATAGAAGCAACAACAAGAGAAAATGGAAGCAAGAAAATAAGTTTAATTAGAGCATTAGCTTTGGGTTGGGATGAAGCTAGAAAAAAAGAAGGAAAAGTTATAACACCAATTTTATATACTAATAGGAATTTAGGTAAGAACAAGTCAACAAGAACATTTGAAGGTGAAAAATACAGAGCTTTATCATTGGAACAATTTATAAGAAAAATAAAGCCTTTTGTTGAAAAAGCAAATTCAATTAGAGGTATTGAAAATTTAATAGAAGATAATGATTTGAAGTATCAATGGAGAGAATTACAAGCAGCCATTGGTGATGATTCAATAGTTATTGATTTTCTAAAAGCTATTCAAATAAGAGCTAATGAAGGTTCTTTAGAAGACCTAGAAAATTCTATGATTCAATCTTTACAAAATACTTTTAAGTGTAATCAGATTATAGCAAATGGTTTATTTGATAAACTATGTTCAAGTCTGAGGATTTGGACAACAACAAGAAGAGAGAATAAAGTTGAGATTACAATTGAGGATGTATTTGATGCTTTATCGTTAAATAACGACTTAGAACATGGAGAACATGAATTGCCTTATCCAATGCCTTTTTTTGAGAGTCGCCAAGAATTTGCTAATATGTTAATAACGAATATTAGAGAAAATAATCAAAAAGTGGTTTGGATTTCAGGTGAACCTGGAAGTGGGAAAACTAGTCTTATAAGTTATTTACAGTTGAAGCATAAATTTTTTACAGCTAGATATCATACTTTTAAACCCATATCTCCTGAACAAAAATTTTACAATTCCGACACTGGTTTATGTAAGCAGGAATCGTTGTGGAACGACTTGTTAATTCAATTGAGAACGAATTTTAAGGGAGAGCTTAATAAATATAAAATTCCTGTTACGAATGCACTTTGTACGGTTGAACAAATGCGTAATGAAGTAATTCGTTTAGCAAAGATTTTATATGAAAAAACAGGAAACAAAACAATCATTTGTATAGATGGTATTGATCATGCTGCAAGGGCTCACAATGAGATTACATTTTTAGATAGCTTATTTAGTCCCGAAGAAATTCCAGAAGGTGTTGTGTTTGTAATTGTAGGTCAGCCCGCACAGTTTTATGACCAGTATCCATTATGGTTAAAAAATAAAACTGAATACGTGGAACATTTTCAGATGCCCACTCTTGTACAAGGAGATATTAAGGAGTTACTGAATCAAAAAGAGATAACTCTAGACATAGATGTAAATATACTAGCAGAATTTATTTATGAAAAAACAAAAGGAAATAATTTATCAGTAGTGTTTGCTGTTGAAGAGGCCAAATGTTGTAATCAGATTGATGAATTCAGAAGAATTTTAGGTATAAAACATGTGAGTTCGGATATTACAAATTATTATAGCCATATTTGGAGATATGTGTCGGACTATTTAAATAAAAAAAATTTAGGGTTTGCTTTTCCTGATAAAGTCGTGGCAAGTGTAATTATATTATTAAATGGAAAATTAAACTCGAAAGTATTAAGTGAAGCAGTTAAAGGAAATCTGATTAAAGAAGATTGGGATGAATTATTGGAGTTACTTTATCCATTAGTTCAGAAAACTAAAAATAAAAATGAATACGCTTTATTCCATAATGATTTTAGAGTCTTTTTGATGGCTAATAACAGTAATACCGCTAAATATAGAAGTATAGCGCTTCAATTAGCTGAATATTATATGGAAAATGAATATTGTTTAGAAAGTTTAATGAATCTCATTCCGTTACTAATAAGTGCGGATAAGAAAGATTTAATACCAAAAGTTTTTAATATAGAGTATGTAATAAATTCATTAGCCTATGGGATGTCAAAAAGAAATTTGCAAGAATATGCAACCTTAGCTTATCAATCAGCTATAGAATTAAGAGATTGGAAAACATATCACAATGTGTATCTTGCTATAAATACATTGTGTCAACATTACCGTTATTTTGAATATTATCAAAGAGATTATAAACTTAAAGATAAATCATATGTTAAAATGCTAAATTCTTTCGAATTAAGAGTTGACGAATTAAATAAAGAGAATCTAGAAAATTATAGACATATGTTGGATTTTTGTGAGGATTTATTATCCTATAAGGAACCGATTTCGAATTTTAGAGCACGTTCTACTTTTAATTTATGGACTAAAGATTTATCTCCATCTTCTTTTATTAATATATTAAATTCTGACGCGAGTAGTTCAATTTTTGATCAAAATTTGATAGATGAAATAATGAGGAAGTGGGCTTGTTTAGCCGCGAAATTTAGTAATGAATACGCTAAAAGAGACGGTTCTATACATTCTAAAGAGGAAATACAAGCAATTTTAACCTTTAATGATGCTTATTTTGAATATTTATTAGAAATGAATAAAACAGATAAAGCCCTTGAAGTGGTCTATAACGGTGGCGTTTCATATAGTTGTATAGAAAAAAAATTATTAGAGATTTTATTTAATAATCAAATAAATATGTATAACGATATATTAAAAATAATAGCTAAAGATAGAACACTCACAAATGATACATTACTAGCCTTTGTTTGTTTAATTTATAATAAACAAAATATACCTGATTTTGATATTGGTGGGATTGATGAAATCACATATATTACAAACAAGACTAGTTTGAAAGCGATACTTTTATCAATTATTGTAGGATACCAGCAAACTAATAAAGATATTTCAATAGGAATGAGTTTAATAAATAACTTTATTAATGGAATTGAAAGGAAAGATGAAAATTATCAATATTTAAGCGATTTAATTCGTCATGGTTTTTTAATTGGAAGAACTATAGGAGAGTCCAATAAAGGGATAATGGATAGTTATAGTTCAAGTCTATTGTTAAAAAGTTATGAAGTATTTTTTAGTTATAAAAACAAAAGAGTAAGAACTTTTGATTTTAAAGAGGGATTTAACATTTTATTGTTTTTATCTTTAAATCAAAGTGACCTTTTTAAACGCATTGATAATGAATGTTTATATGACTTATTGGAATCTCATTTGTTTGAGATTAATTTGCTAGGTATGCATTATAAAACTATCATATTAGATTTCCTAGTAAAGAACAGAAAAAATGATATTGTAAAAAAATACTTGCTAGAATTATATGGGGAAAAGGGAGAGAAACTTTTTCTAGAAAGTAATTACGAAGAAACTCATGAATGTTTTAAAAAATATGGTGAAGTAGTAATACCCGAATTTATGAGTGAAATTAATGAAAAGTTAAAATGGGATGTTGTTAGTTATGTAGATCATAAGGAGTATGCTTTATGGCCACTATTAAAATATTTTAAAAAGATAATTAAACAAGATTCACAAGAATGGAAAACGCGAGGTTTAGAACTGTATAAATTATCTAGTATAGCAGATATAAAGGGTAGTAATAGAGCCTCGCACGATATACAAAAAGAAATTGCAACTGCTGCAGTAAAAAGTGGGATTAATGATATATGGCAAGTTAGACAACATGATGAAGAATTTCGTTTCTCGTTAAATTTAATATATAATCAATTATTTGATTTTGTGGAGATTGCTACTGATATTGAAGAATTAATTTCTATTTGGATATTAAGTTGTGGGATATTATCTTGGTATCACAAAGAAGACCGAGCAGGATTAAAACATATTTATTTCAAATGTATAAATAAAGGTAAAGAAATAGGCGCTGAAGAAATTGAAAACCTATTAGCGGATTTATCACCAGAACAAGTAAAGATTGCTCTTTATCAAGAAAGTAAGGAATATGTAAAAATACAAAATCAAACTGATTATGATCAAAGAAGAAAATTAGAAGAAAGTGAATTAAAAGCAATTCTAAGTGAAATGAAAGAGGAGGAAATAATAGAGTTTTTAAAACTTGAAAAGAATTCATTGATGAGATGGACTTCAATTAATATTGCTTGGGATATTATTGAAAATCGTGGTGAGATTTCTAAGGACATTACTGAAGAATTTACTGAAATTATTTTAAGTAGATTAGAGAGTTATTCTTGGGAAAATTCGGGGTGTATAAGCATTTTTGAAAAAATTAAAAATATATTAAAAGAAGATTTTTTATGGGATTTGGCGGAATATAATATAAAAAATCTTGATGACGATGACAATTATCATACTTGTAGCTCTAATATGGAGTTTCTGTTGCAATATGCAGGAGATTTATTATCTATAGATATTGTGAAATATATGTTCGATGAAGAGTTGAAATGTCATTATATGTGGCTAACTGGATGTGGACATATAAGCTTTAATTTTGAAATTGCTCCTTCAACCAGCTATTTACCTCAGCCTAAAGATATTAAGGAACTGGTTTGTAATATTCTAATGGAACAAATTATAACTAGAAACATTCATAGAATTGAAATCTGCTTACAGGGATTACAATTATTTATTGAAAAATATCCAGAAATGTTTAAGTTTCTGTCAGAATCATGGGAATCATATACTGATGAGCAAAAGGAATATTTAATAAAATTATCAGAAAGATGGTCTCAAGAAAATATGGAAGGTTTTAATGTTATATATCCTTGCATTTTAAAAGAATATGAATATACAAATGAGTTGGATAAGAAGATTCAATTATATTCAATTATTAAAACGTACGTTTCCATTTTAGATGGCAATAAAGAAAGGGAGATTATGTATGAAGCTAAAAAAATTCAATATGAGATAGATACCGATTATCCATCAATATTTGACAAATCAAAAATAAGTAGCACGGCAAAAACTTTTTTACGAGTAATGGAAGAATTAACTTGGGATTCTAATGATGATATAAGATATTTCTTACAGAATGAGAAGGTAATAACGCGAGATCCGAATTTAAGTAATACATCTAGAGCAGGCGATTCTATGCTGTACCCAAAATCCTATACAGATTTAGATATGAAAGTTTTATATGGTGAAGAAAAAAAGAATAGATGGTTGAATATTCCTTTATCTATAAAAGCTCAAGCTTTATTGAATACGGATGATGCCTGGGTAATTTCGAAAATACCAAAGGTTACCTATGAAATGGAATGGTATATAGAAAAAGAATTAAAAACATATATTGAAGAAGGATCTTTGTCGAAATGTAAACCATATTTAAAAAGCATTATAAATAAAGAGATACCTGAAGATATGGATGTTATAGGTGGAGTACTTTGGTATCCGTTTGGCAGCAAAGATGGAGTTATTTATACAGAAACTGCTAAGTTGATTCAAAGTAATATTTTGATTAAAGATTTATCTATTATCAAAGCATTGAATCCAAGAGAAATAGTATCAAATTTATTAGAAGAAGACGAAGGTTTATTTATAATAGAAGAGGAGTATCCTGATAGTAATGGAATTTGTCTAACAAATGAAATTGTTGGAGCGGGTGCATTTATATATGGAAATACAATGCTATATCCATCGTCTTTAATAACAGAAGTATTAGATATATATCCTTCTAAAGATAATGCACTAGTATGGCAAGATAACGAAGGGAATAAAGTTATGTATTTTGAACGGTATGTAAACCCAATTAGAGAAGCTATTCAAGAACATTATTTTAGACAGCCATTAATGGGTAGATGGTTATGTAAAAAAACATTGATAGATAGGTTAGTTAAAGAAGATGGGCTGACATATTATAAAGTTGATAAGATAGAAATGATGCCAACATTATAATTAAGGGGTGTTTGGCTTTAAATCAAACTTTTTATAAAAACTAAGTCTATTCTAAAATCAAACCCACGCATTTTGATCAATCCTTTTTCATAATACGTGGGTTTCTTCTACTATAAAATCAACATTCGCAGTGCACTTTTAATCAAACTTTATTTCAAACCAACACTATTTTTTTACACAGTTTATTCATAGATTCGTTTTTAAAGGGGGATAAACAGAAATGGAAGAGTATTTTTATTATAGAAACTTTAAGATGGGTATTGAACTCGATATAGCAGGTGATTTTATATTTGATGGGATTAATAGTCTTAAATCTATGGAAAGTTTCGAAGTCGAAAGTGAGGTTTTTTCATTTTTATATCATATTTCTGTAGGGATTGAAAGGATCCAAAAAATAATAATAGTATTAAGCGAGGAAATAAGGGACATAAAAGAATTTGAAGAAAGCTTGAAAACACATAGTCATAAAGGCTTGCATGATCGAATTAGAGGAAAAAGAAAAGTTGATTTTAATTCTAGACAAAACAGATTTTTGGATTTAATTTCCGATTTTTATAATAATAGTAGATATAATAATTATCTTGTAAGTGGTGATATTAACAAAGATATAATCGCTGTAAATGAATTTTTAGACAAACACACACAAGAAATTCAAGAGGTAAACTATTTCGAAGAGAATCTAGATAGACGTAAAGAAACATTAGGTAGGGTGATTGGTTCCATAGTTAAAACCTATTACAATATTATTCAGGAAATTTGTAGTGAAAAAAATATTTATACTGATGAAATAAGATATGATTCAAAAGCTCTACAAATTTTTCTTCCTGAATACCGTAAGAACTCTTTAGTTACTATTAATAAAGATGAAGTTATTGCTATGAAGGAGTTACTAATTTATTTAGCTAATTCTGAACAAAATAATGAATTTATGGACTTTTTAAGAAGTATTGAACCCTTAGATATTGATGTTGCAAATATAAAAGAGTATTTATGTGCCATTGTAATTGGTAAAGTACCGCAAGATTTGATTTATGAAATAGAAGAACTCTACTCTGAGGAAAACATTAAGGAAGATATTAAAAATAGATTGGCACAATTAAATGTGATTGGAAATAAACGTATATATTTTTATGATGAATAATATAAAAAATTAATGAACAAAAAGGGATTGTATAACGCTATAAGATTCCCTTTTTGTGTTTTTTTATACTTTAATTATATGGTACATAAAAGGCAATATAGCGCTATTGAAACTTTGAAACGAAATTGAGGATACTATCTCTAAAACGAAAAGTATTAATCCCATTTGACGCTCCTCACACTTATTTTTGCCTTATTTTAATATCCTCAACTGAACAGGGACTTTTATGTTTTGCGACATAAATTAGGGGAGATTTTCATTCTTCCATGAGAATTGAAGAACCAACTTTATATTTTAATGTGTTTCTAATGGTATTTTCCCAATATCCGAAACATCTTTATGTTCGTATTTTATCACTTCAAACCTGGTATTCGTAAAGTAATTGTATCGAAACCATAAGGTGGCATCATAGGCCCTTCGTAAGTAACAATTTGAACGGTAATATCGTATTTATCATTGTATTGATTTCGGACAATATCAACAATTCTTGGTGAATCAAAAAGCCTTGATTCACCATAATACGTTTTTGTTGCATTGAGTATCTCTGTTCCAATCGCTCTCAGAAATGTTTGTTCCAATATAGCTTCGTTGCCGACCGTAGGAAGTTTTTTTTCTCAGTTTTAACGACTTTCCAGGCGTTATTTTCTTTTCCTAGCGTATATAACAGATTTAATCCATCTAATTTGACTGCGTGTATATAAGCAATGTCTTCTTTAACATAAATCCTTGGTTCCCTAACCCATGTCCAAATATCACCCTGTAATACAGATAAAACTGCCTTACCTAAAGGTGAAACTTGTCCTTTATCATTATAGAAGGGAAATTCTCTGAAGAAGTATATATCTTTAACCCCGTCCTAAATTTAGAATCGGGTTATGCTTGTTTGAGCTTTTAAAATTAAATAACTTTATTGTCATTTTACATCCGCTCCGTTAACTAAAAAAGAAGGGAACATCGTTCCCTTAAATCTTTCTATAAACTTCCGCATAAGCAACCTTCAATTGTTCACGAAATTTTTTGTTTTCTTCCTCTAACTTCTTAATTTTGCGTTTGAGAGAAGCAATAATGGCATCCTTGTTGTTCTCATCCATCTCTCTCTTAATCTGCTTAGGAGTAGGAATTTGTGATTGCTGCTTACGCAGGGATTCAATTTGTTTCCGTATTTCGACATTGTTGTAGAGAGTTGCTTTGGCTACGCCAGCCTCGCTTGCCACGCTATTAAAATTGATAGGTTCACAGGCTCGTAAGAGCCTCTGGATGGCTTCATCGACCTTTTGATAAGTGGCAGCCTTCCGCGATGCATGGATTGCTTTTAAATGTTCTTTACGGTCATAGTTAGTCATTTTCTACACCTTGCTTTCGTTTCATTCGTTCCATTCTGCCGAAAATAACTTTCCCTTCCTGAAGTTTTGTTAAAATCTCTTTATAACGCTCCAAATTTCTAGAACCTTTCTCCATAATGTCTTCGCGTCCATTTTTTTTTGCCAATTCCATATTTCTAGAGGTTCTTTTGATATGATCCTCATATTTTCCGATATCGAAATCGGAAAATCCAATTGCTAGGTCCTTACAAGGGGTACCTCCTTTACCGCACGTTAAACAAGGCGCCTCCTTCATATAAGGGCAATCGCCACTTAAACGAGCGTGACACGTTCCATAGTTATTTTCCATCGCGTTTAATTTATGATTTTGCCAAAGAGCTTGCAGGATATCCTCTGGGATATTTTCGCCCTCCTTAATTTCTTGCACCTTACCATTCGAATTGAAACGATGGAATCCACCTTTGTTAACGATAGATTCAAATGACTTTCGTTTCGTGTCATCCAACAATTTGGCATACCGCAAGGTCATTTCAGGCGAGGCATGCGCCAATAGTTCTTGTACAGTTAGAATATCTGCACCACCATTCAACATTATGACGGCGTAGGTATGGCGAAATTGATGAAGTCTAAAGTGGAATAGTTTTCCATTCTCATCTACAATGTTCTTTACTGCTGCTAGTATGTTTAATTGGTTTTGAACCCATTTTTGACCATAAGGCTTCCCTTTCCGAGAGCCACGATAACGAACGAAAATAAACCCTTCGGGGTTATTCTCTTGGTTGCTATTTTCCTTGGATTTGTGAATGAGAACCGCAAGGATGTTTGCCAGTTCTTCATCGATCGGGATTCGGTGTCCTTGTACATTGGTCTTCTCAATGTCCGTGACAATGGAGTATTTACCGTTAATCCGCTCCAAACAATCAGAGGTCAATCCCAAAACATCTGAAATCCGCAGACCCGTCTTGTAAGCTGTTAATACCACAGGAATGACCTCTTTGTGTAAGTCATCGATGTGCGCGAAGAGTTGTTCTAACACATGGTCAGGAATGTAATCAATTTGGTCAATCGATTTCTTTTTTAACTTCGGTTTATCCTCTGGAAAGAGTAACAATCGTACAGGAGTTTCGGGAGCGATATCGTATTCATATCGCTCGATATCTTCCAAGAACTTTCCCGTGTAGGTCAGTGCTTGTGATATATATAGTTCAGGATGAGCATTTTTTTGGGTCAAATTACTTCTGGCGTATTCATGTAACCATTGAATATACCGTTCCATATGCGATCGTTTCAATCCTTTTAAATTCGTCCATGAAGGTTCTAAGGAAAATATAAGTGACACGAACTTTGGCAAATATTGTAGATATACTCGAGCTGTACTCGATGAGAAATGATTCTTACTAAGTAAGCGTTGTTTGAAATATTTTTTAATATGCTGACGCATTTCCACTTGTTCAATTTTGGTGAAATCAAGGTAATACTCAGCCTTGGTCTTGTTATAGTTAATTCCATATTTGTCATGTAACACCCGCATATCCCATCGATCTTTCTCCCATTCTTCACGCCTATCAGTCAGCGCAAAAAAATTGGAATGAATAATTCGTAAAAAGTTTGCTGCGTGTGATTTATGTGTAAGAACACCATATATGTCATGTTTTTTATTTGTGTGTGTTGGAATCCCTTGCTGTTCTAGCCAAAACCACCATTCCCGTTCTGTTTGGTCGATATCCAAACTAAGAAGGGAGGGAAGGTTAGGGTATTTTTCGTTGAGAAATGCTGTTAACTTTCGTAACCACGGTGCTTGCGCTTTAAAAACACTACCTAATGACCATTCTTCCTTAAATAATTTCTGATACCAAACATATTTCACTTCCAAGTTGACAGTCGCACTATTGATTTGAAAATGCACATTCTGTCTTCCTTTACAAAAATTCTTCGCTATCTCCTGAAATTGTGGAATGTTTTCCAAAAAGCTAACATTCCAAATGTCGTTAACCACGAAGTAGGGGTCTTTCACGTGATGGGTGTCAACAGAGCCATCTTTCGCTATGGTCTTTACAGGATAACTCGACAGTTCGCGCTGCAATTGCTCATGAAACCCAAGTGGTTCTGTATCAATCTGATAAGTTTGTTTCATTCTTTCCCGCCATTCTGTTGTTTAGTTTGAAATGCGCCCTGTGCCTTTTCCCAATCCTTGCGGATGTCTTCGGCCGAAAGATGAAGGTACAGGTTCATGGTCGTTTGGATTTGTGAATGACCTAGGCGCTCTTGCACCTGTTTAATATCTTTCGTCTCCTGATAGTATATCGTCGCGTGCGTATGACGAAACAGGTGAGGGTGGACATCAATTCCTGTTTTTTGTCGCAACCGTTTGAACAGAGCTTCTACATCCTTGTAGGTCATCGGTTTACCCGTGTTCTTACCGCGCAGTTTGACGAACACAAAATTGGTTTTGAATTCCAATTCGTCAACGACATCGTACATGTAGTCATCGTATAAGTCCATGAGGTCCTGAGAAACAAAGATTTCTCGTTCCCCTGTTTTCAGTTTCGCACCGTTCTCTAATTCCCCGCGATCCGTCAGACGAATACGATGCCCTTTTTGATGACTAAACTTGAAATCCTCTAAAAATAAAGAAAGAGTCTCTCCAATTCTTAATCCCGTCTCAAACAAGAGCTGGATGAGAAATTTGTCCCGTATATTCGTTGTTGCCGCTAAGACTTGTTCTACCTGTTCAATTGTAAGTGTCTGCACCCTCTTGCGAGGTTCTTTTACCTTCAACACATTCCGCGAAGATGGCTTGTCTTTGTTGACATGGTGAAGGAAACTCTTATACCGCGTTCTCCCGCCTGTAAAGACCTGACGTATCAATTTCTCTTCCATATCACGCGGCAACTCTTCATTTCGATACAAATAGTCATAGAAGTTTGTAACAACGGTGACCGTAAGGTTCACTGTCCTTTCTGTTTTCTTTGCCTTCACAGGTCGAAGGGGCATTATCTGGGTGCTCTCATACGGATTCCGAAGCCATCCCACAAACTCCACCAAGTCCTCTAATCTTATGTGCTTGTAATCTCTCTCTGTTTCCTGTAAGTACAGGAAATACTGTTTGAGTGCATAACAGTACGTCTTTTGTGTGTTACTGCTTTTCCCTGTAACATCCAAAGACTTGAGGTACTTCACCACAGGAATCACAGGAATCCCATCTGAATCTACTAATATATATCTCTTTCCATACTCTAGGATCACCTCTTGTACACGCATAGATCTTCACCTCTTAACCCTTTTTTACGCTCGGTCACTCGACCTTGCTACGCCTCCCGCTGTGGGCTACGTTCCCTAACCTAAATATACGAACGTAAGTTCTTTTATTATTGTATACATAATAGACCATCTTTTCGAGCACTAATTATGGAGTATATCATGTAAGAAAAAAGCGGATATATGCCTTTATATTGGACATAGTATCCGCTTCTAATTATAGTCTGTTTAAATAGTTATTTGGGGTCCTTTGACACTTTCATTTGATACGGTGCTGAATGTGTACTAATGTTTGCTGCGTGATTAGGTTACATTGCTATACTGATTACAAATTCAAAAAGACCTTTGAGTTCTACCTATTGTTTTGTGAGTGGCCCCAAAAAGAAGGAATCGTTGCCGTGCCCCTATATAGGAAACTACAAGATAAATCATAATAAAAATACCCGCCCGAATTGGAAAATTTTTCAGATGTGGCGGGTTATTCTTTGAATCGTTGCCGTACCCCTTATCTTTTATGGTCTGCTTTTGCTACATATTTATCTTGGACAATTTACAGCATGAATTGATAAATTACAAAAACTTGAGCATAATTAAAAATGCTCAAGTTTTTGTATTGTTTGGTTTTTATCAAGAAAATGTAATAAATACAACCAAAAAAATTAAACATGTTTTTAACAATATCTTGGATAGTCACTGCTTTAATTCATTTAACTCTTGCATACATTCTTGAACAAGTGTGACCGCCTGACTCATGGTAGCTCCCCCGCCAAATGCAGCTGTTACGCCAATGATCTCAAGAATTTCCTGCTCTGAAGCTCCTTGATCTATACATCCTTTAGTGTGATAAATAATGCAATACTCATCCTGAGAGTAAAGGCTTATCCCTAAAGCAACCAATTGTTTTACTTTTTTTGATAATGTACCTTCTTTAAAGCATTCCTCTGTAAAAGAATTAAACTGTTCAGCCAGTTTTGGCATTTTTTCCGTAAATAAACCCAACCCATGTTTATATTGAAGAAGTGCAGATTCAGTAGTATTTCTACCTTCAAATTCCATATTTAATCAACCCCATTTCTAGTATTTATAAAACATACGTTAGTATGAGCTTAAAGTACTTTGATTAATCATGTTTGACATTATGTAATTTAGGGGGGCATCTTTACTTTTCAAAAATAATTCTTCTAAAATAAACAGATAAATTTTACATATATTCATATAAAAGTTCTTGTACATCAATTCAATCATTCAATAGAAATAGTAAGATTTTTTGTATACATGTATAGCGTATGACTACCTTCTCAGCATAATATATACCTAATTTGAATTTTCACATGAGCATATCTAAGTTTTGGGTATAGAAAAGGCAAGCATTTAAATATGCTTGCCTTCGTTCTAACGACGATGCTCGACTAAATCAATTACCCCTAAAACAACATGAGCTAAACCAAATCCAAATACCGTATTAGCAATCATCTTATTAGAACCACGTGTYTGCTTAAGTGCATAACCTGCAGCTGTGACCGCTGTACCTAATGCAGTTGGAATTAATCCTTCACGAATATCCATCGTAATATCCTCCTAGCATCGTAGTTAGTAAAACATGTAGTATTTCACAATAAAATACTAACATAAAAATTAGTATGGTCGCTTTTTATATAAATATGTAAACACCAATATCAAGGAAATATATATAACTAAAAATCCTGAATTAATGTCCCAATCCATTCCAATAAAAATCTACAATGCTTACAGCTAAATCATCTATATTGGCAATCAGTGGCTTTTGATTTACATCTTTGTAATCACCTAAGTATAGCAAAGCAACAAAGGCATGAGTACTTAAAAGCGAGTGCCCTTTAGGGATTTCACCTTTTTGCATCGCTTTGTGTATTGCTTGATCCAATACTTCGTACATTTTATCTTCAGCTTTTTGCATTTGTATTAAGTGATTCTCTGAAAGAGATATTTTTGCATCTTTCATGAAACTCTTGATATCAATGTTCAGTGTTGCGGTTAAATGAACTTTTGCAACATCAAGTAATCGCTCCTTAAGCGGCTTACTTGTTGAAAGAATTTTATGCATATTATCTCTAATGCGTGCCATCATTTGAATCATTGTATCCGTAAAAAGATCAGCTTTTGTAGCATAGTAATAATAAACAGTTGCCTTTGTTACATCGCACTCTTTTGCAACATCTTCCATAGAGACAATTTGATAACCTTTACTTAAAAACAGCTTTGTAGCAATATCAACAATTTTATCTTTTGTAGATTTTGTATTTTTATTTTGAGGTGGTCTTCCTAAAGGACGTTGTTTTTGTTCCAATATCATTCTCTCCTGACTCTTCATAATTTAAAATATTATAACATATTAGTTGAATAGCACTTGATTAATTAACTAACCAGTATATATAATTAATTCTAAAATTAGTAAGAAAGGTGGAATATCATGAAAAAACATCCTCTTTATACATGGGGGAAATATGTCGGTGGACCAAAAGCAAGGTGGATTACCCTTTTTGTATGGGTCTTGTTGACACTTGTTTTATCGTTTACTTGGCCAGCTGTGAATACCGTTGAAGATGAGACAGCCCCTAATCTTCCTGAAACGGCTATGTCACAACAGGCTAATAATATAATTAAGAAAGAATTTCCGAATGACTCAGGAAACCCTGTGCTTATTGTTTGGCATAAAGATGAAGGTTTAGAAGAGAAGGATTTTAAGAAAATTCAAGATACTTATCAAAAACTTAGAAATTCGCCATTAAAGGGGCAATCAACGTTACCACCTTTTGATACCATACCGCACCAAGCGTTAGCAAAAAATGTTTCAGAAGATGGTACGTCTCTTGTAACTCCTGTGTTTTTTGATAAAACTGTAGGGACAGATATGCTGCAGGAGAATATGGCTGAACTGCAGATTGTCATAAAGAATACAGTGGAAGATGATCCATTTAAAAGAAAGATTTCTGATTCTGGTTTGCATGTACGTCTATCAGGGCCAGTTGGTATTCAGACTGATGCAGTAAGCATATTTAGTCAGGCTGATGTGAAATTATTGGTTGCAACTGTATTACTTGTTTTAGCTTTACTTATTCTTCTTTATCGTTCACCGCTATTAGCAATCTTACCTTTAATTGTAGTTGGGTTTGCTTATGGAATAATTAGTCCAACTTTAGGTTTTTTAGCTGATAAAGGATGGATTACTGCTGATGCGCAAGGAATTTCAATTATGACTGTACTATTATTTGGAGCTGGTACGGATTATTGTCTATTTCTAATTTCAAGATATCGAGAGTTTCTTCTTGTGGAGCGAAATAAATTTAAAGCGCTACAGCTTGCAATTAAAGAATCAGGTGGAGCTATCATTATGAGTGCTCTTACCGTTGTAGTAGGATTAGGTACTCTATTACTTGCTCATATAGGTTCTTTCCATAGATTTGCAGTACCTTTTAGCGTGGCTGTTTTCCTTATGGGAATCGCTTCTTTGACAATTTTACCAGCATTATTAGCTATTTTGGGGAGAGTAGCATTTTTCCCATTCATCCCAAGAACAAGAGAAATGAATGAAGAATATGCTAAGAAAAAAAAGAAAACAATCAAGGTAAAGGAATCGAAAGGGTTCTTAAGCAAAAAACTTGGAGATCTTGTTATTCGTAAACCATGGACAATTATCCTGCTAACACTATTCTTATTAGGTGGATTGGCTTCATTTGTTCCACGTATCCAATTTACGTATGATTTAATAGAATCATTTCCAAAAGATATGCCTTCACGTGAAGGATTTAATTTAATCTCTGATCATTTTTCACCTGGTGAGTTAGCACCTGTACAAATTGTTGTTGATACAAAAGGAAAAGATGTACCTATCAAAGAAGAATTAACAAAACTTTCTTTTATAGATCAAGTAACAGAACCAGTGCAAGGGAAACAGAATAATCAATTACAAATGTTTGAAGTTTCAATAAAAGATAATCCGTATTCTATTGAGGGGATGAATAAAATCCCTGAGTTAAGAAAAAGTTTCAAACAGGTAATGAAAAATGCTGAAATAAGTGATGCTAATAACCACATATGGATTGGAGGAGAAACGGCTACATTATACGATACGAAACAAACAACTGAACGTGATCAAAATGTGATTATTCCTGTTATGATTGGTATTATCGCATTATTATTACTTGTATATTTACGTTCTGTTGTGGCGATGATCTACTTAATTGTAACAGTGGTATTATCATTCTTCTCTGCATTAGGGGCAGGATGGTTACTACTTCACTATGGTATGGATGCTCCTGCAATACAAGGAGCGATTCCTCTATATGCATTTGTGTTCTTGGTAGCATTAGGAGAGGACTATAACATATTTATGGTTTCTGAAATATGGAAAAACAAAAGAAGCCAGCCACATCTTGAAGCAGTCAAAAACGGGGTGGTTCAAACAGGTAGTGTTATTACGTCTGCTGGTTTAATCTTGGCAGGAACATTTGCTGTATTAGCTACTTTACCAATCCAAGTACTTGTTCAATTTGGTATTGTTACAGCAATAGGAGTACTACTGGATACATTTATAGTAAGACCTCTTCTTGTTCCTTCACTTACAGGCGTTTTAGGCCGTTTCGCTTTTTGGCCTGGAAAGATTCGGAAGAAGGAAGAGACAAAAAAAGTAGATGCTTGATAATATAATAAAATTAAAAAAACAAGGAAACTTTGATTGAACTGTACCCCGAATCGTGGACACTTAAAAAAAGTCCATGCTTCGGGGTTTTTGTGTATTTTTACACTCATTCCTCGTTATAATGGCAACAATGATAAAAGTGAGGTACGGGAAATGAGTAAAATTATTTTTAATGAAATGCAAATGAAACAACTAGAAAAGAATGAAAATGTCGTAAAGGTATCAGAACGTTCTATCACCTATCGTGCTGATTTTAAGGTGAAGGCTGTGAAAGAAAATCAAATTGGAAAAGGGAAGAAAGCTTATTTATCTTGCGTAAAAGATAGTACGACACGAGAGATTTTAGCTTATCATGTTTCCACTTCTTTACAAATGGATATCGTCTATCAAACACTAGACAAATTAAAAGATAGATTAGGAGATACCATTCATCCTGAAGCACTTTTACACTCAAATCAGGGTATCCACTACACGCATCCGGAATTTCAGTGCCGTGTAAAGGAAATGGGTTTGAGACAGTCTATGTCACGTAGAGGAAACTGTCTAGATAATGCCCGAATGGAATCCTTTTTCGGTCATATGAAAGATGAATTAGACTACAAGTGCTGTCAAACGTTCCAATCTCTTCAACTGGTAATCGAGAAGTATATGCAAGATTATAATTATGATCGTTATCAATGGACACTCAAAAAGATGGCTCCGGAACAATAGGAACCATCTTTTAAGTACCTAATTTTTAAAGGTCTTTTTATTAAACTGTCCATTTTATAGGGTACAGTTCAGATTTCCCTTGGTTTTTTATTAGAAATAAAATATGTATACAAAATAAAAGTAGTATCTAAATACTAATTATTTTTCAAATTTCCGTTTTTTGGTGTTCTTTGTCTTCAATATCAGTTTCTGGCATTCCGTACAATCCATTCATGGCTTGTTCTACTGGTTGAAGTTCAGTTTTTGTAGTATCTGATTTTAAGTTTTTTGAGTCGTTACTCTTTTCTTCTTTAGAATGTGAAAAATTCATTCTTACACCTCAAAACACTATATTTTTAAAAAATAAAAAACGTATGAAAGAGTTTGGCAGATAAACAAATGTATTATCTGCCAATTGAATGACCAATTATTTGAGCTATTGATGTAATAGCATATACATAGTATGTCATCTTTTCTAGAAAATATGTGAGATGATATAGAAAATTTGTACGTTAGGTGTGGATTCAGGAGATTTCTACCAAATGCACAATAATCAATTTGTTTTTCTCAAATACAAAAGAGGCCGTGGAAGTCTGGTTTGATAAAAATAATTAATACTTTTATGGGAAACAAAAGATATAATAGGGAGGCTTTTTCGTGAAGAATTGCTTTAAAGCAAGTATATATTCTATACTCAGTATAATATTTATAGGAACAATTTTCTTTATTACTTATGTATAAATTAATTGATATATATATATAAGAATCCAAGTGGATTCTTTTAATTAATGTCTTCCCGTACTTATCATTGTATCAATAAAATCCTTAATAAATTCTTTTTGATTGATTTTTAACCCAATCCGCACCCCTGTAGTTTTTGCACCTGGACGAAAATCAGCAACAGTTTGTCCTCTAAAATATTTTACATCTACTTCTACTTTACGGTACATGTATTGAAAAAATTGAGAATTGGCCAATGCACTCATTGCAACAACATCGTGTAAAGGTGCTCCTTTAATACTTGGATTTAATTTTTTATAAGCACTGTAATAATAATCATAGATTGGTTTAATTAACAATTTAAATGGGATATTTGTCTGTTCCACAATGTAATTTACTTGGCTTGGAAGCAAAATAGGCCTCACCATATCAAAAAAAGAAAATTGTACGTTTAGACACAATTTGGACGCAATTTAAGGTGTTTACTGTACGCTAAGCCTATTATCCTATTAAATAGGGGTACGGCAACGATTACTTCTTTTTTGAGCCACTCACAAAAGTGGTCTTTTTTTATGCGATTTTACTATACCGAATGTGACTTCGGTGCAGTTATTCAGTAAAAAGTTAGTGGTTTTCTTTACCGAACACGTAATTTCTAACTTTAATTTCACTTTACCGAATACAAAAAATTAAAAAAGTAGACCTATTTAGTATATTTTTCTCGAGTGGCTCCAAAAGTAACGAATGGTTGCCGTATGCCATACATAGATGCTTCAGCACTCTTAAGCCTAAAATAAAAATCGCATATAGTATTATTAACATATAGAGACAGTCGCATTAGAAAGACATCTTCAACTGGGGAAGATGCCTTTCTTGCTTATTAAGTCAATTATATAGAAGCAACCTCTTTAAGCTTATCAGATTCAACTTTATTTAAAACTGTATGTTCGGCTTTGAAATTTATTACATCAGCACCATTTTCGTTAAAGTATACTGTTACACTTAATGCTGGCATGCCTTCGTTACTATCATTAATTTCGAGAACTAAATCTGGTTCTTTTCCTCTTACATCAAAATCCTTATTAACATCCCATTTTTTTTCGTTAAAAACACCATTAATAATACGAATCTTTTTGTCGTCATCTGTGTTCTTGAATTGGATTTCGGCGTTTTCGATGGGTTTTCCAACAGACAAAATAATATTAGATGAATTTTCATTTTTACATGATGTTAGTACAAACAGCAGGCACAATAATAATAAGAATCGAAGAATATCTTTCATATAATCACCTTCCTTTAGTTATATGTATGGTTTTTATACATATATTATTCGATTCTATCAATAGCAAACCTCAAAAATAAAAAAGCGTATTTGCTTCACCATTAGGAAACAAACACACTTTTTTAATAATTAAGGGGCTATTTTCATATATCCATATCCACTATTAAAATATTTGTAATGTTCATTGCTGTTTGATACGGAGAATCCCATAGAAATACTACCTGTATTTACACCCGCGCTATATGTCCTAGTTGTAGTACCATAATTAAAGAAATCTCCTATTACTAGATATTCTAAACCTTTTTGATCATTATTCCATGCTTTTACTTCACCTTGAAATTGTTTAACAGTACCATACTGATCCTGTCTGTCTAGACCCGCATAATTGATGTTACCAATCCATCCGAAACTTCCATCACGACATTTTTCAACTATTGTATATAGGTATGGGTAATAAAATTTACCAGTATCTAATTGCTTAGTAGCTTCACCATAACCACAAGTTCCCAATGTTTGAAGGTTATTCGGATTTTCAGCCTTTACTTCTTCAATAGGACGTCCACTATGTTTAGCTATACGTTCCATCGCCTCTTCGTATGTTAAATCTTGGAATGTTGTTGTGCTGTCGATTCTTTGGATATTGCCAGCAGCTGAGGCAGGATCAATACCTAGTAAGGACCAAACAAACATAAATGCCAATGAAATACTAAAAAAATTTTTCGTTTTTCTCCTCCTTTTGCAATATTAAAACTCAATCCAATAATATACTAAATTTTCTAAAAATGAAATATTTTACAATTAATCTATTTATTCTAATTTCCTCTTGGATATTCTATCTTATTTTATGTTCGTAAAGGTATACCTTTACGGACATAACCTTAAGTCTTATAAAATCAAGGTTTGTTCCGTTTATAAACATGTTACAAAACATTTATAAATTCCTTAGCGTACAATTTTCTTAAAATGATATGGTGACCCCAAATAGCTGAATTTGTTATATTTAAAGGAATCATTGTTAAATTTTTTGATTGATTAATTACAAATTGAGTTGAAACTGGATCTCCATATGCATTTGCCTCTGCTACGGGTGTGACATTTCCAGGTTGTAGAAATACCCCAGACATAATATATACTTCTTTTATACTCTGCATCATTTCTTTCCAAAGGTTTAAAGCAATTGCGAGAGAGGTAGATCTACCTACATCAACAATTGTTAGTTCTCCCTTGTACTTTTCAACAATTGATGGGATTAGACTAAAGTCATGAATGGGAATAGATGCTACACTTTCTGGTGGCTGAATAGGCCCAAGCCCTTCCTCACCATGTATTTCTGGATAATAAGCAGTAAACCCATTAAAGAATGGTAAAGTAGCGCCGCTTATAACAGGAATATCTTTTCGTCCAGCTAATTGCAAAAGATAAACAGCATTTCTAGTAGTTTGTTCTTTGGTAACATTTCCATAACTCGTAACAATTCCAACAATTTCAATCTTAGGATTTAACAGACCATATATGATAGCTAAGGAATCATCAATACCTGGATCTCCAAATAATAGTACTTTCTTCAAAATACCTCTCCCTTCTTAGATAACCAAATTTCACAAAAAAACTTATAACATGTATATGCGAGATGTTCTCTTTAAATCTAAAATTTCTTAAAAAAATATTATAATTAGGCAGTTTTCTATAGTTGTTATGTAATTACTATCTATGACAATTCGAATTTAATTTTAAAACGATATACAGTTATAATTAATTATCGTAAGCGAATCCAGAACCTTACTATTTTATAAATAGAAAAACGTTCGTGAAAATCACTTAATTATACGAATGTGACTTCATTTTTTGGTACTTGGGGGTATTAAAATTTCTTAAATTAAAGGGCATGTATGGTGACCCCTAATAAGAAAAGACACCCTCTCGAGTGTCTTTCTCTGACTTGAACCACTTCAATTTAATATGAATATATCCGTATTTTTCCCCAGTTATACGTGTAAACACATCCTATAAAACAGAATCAATTATTTATACCAGATTGTTAGTGTACAAATACAAGAGAATTGAGATCAATGTAGAATGACACCACATCTATAAAGTTAATTTATTGATGTGTTACGCCTTTAAAAACGAATCTGCTTTATAGAATGTATCCACAAGTAATATTTTACTACATTTAATATTCGGTTGGTTTAATTTTTTAAAAATTATGCAATATTTCATAATTTTTAAATTGCACAAGAAAGATATAACCTATTTCTCTTATATTCTCTCTCCTATTTTGAAACAAGTCCTATGAGACGCTGTGAAATACTTTTACATCAGGTTCAATAATTTATCCCAATAGAGTTTACCTAATTGGGATAGCTTTTTTAAAAATATTATTAAATTCTGTATTCAAAGTTGTATTCATATGATTAATTACCGTTTTATGGATATCTTATAGCGGATAAGAACAGTTACCTTGTCACTAGGCCTACAATGAATTACAGCAATTGCTCACCATTACATAAAATTTAATTGGATTTCACCTAATTTATTATTCGTTACGAATCTTTGCAACAGAACCATAATGAACATCAATTTATAAAATTGAGTTAAATAAAACAAGGAAAGATTGTTGAGAAAATTAATATATCTCTTTAAAAGTTACGGAATATTCAGTAATATTACAAAAACACGGGAGGTGTATCATGAAACGATTTTTGAATGGGGTATTATCTGTGATATTTATTATTACTTTATTTGGGTCACCTGTAAAGTCAAAGGCAGCTGAATCAATCGTAACAGAGCCTATTATCCTTATTCATGGTTTAGCCGGATGGGGAAGAGATGAATTATTTGGTTTTAAATATTGGGGAGGTTTTAAAGATATTGAGACAAATTTAAATCAACAAGGATATAGGACATATACAGCTTCAGTTGGTCCATTCTCAAGTAATTGGGATCGTGCAGTTGAATTATATGCATACATAAAAGGTGGAACAGTAGATTACGGTGCGGCACATGCAAAAGAACATGGACATGCTCGCTATGGGAGAAGGTATCCTGGAATCTATAGTCAATAGAGCGAAGAACATAAGGTTCATTTCGTTGGACATAGTATGGGAGGGCCAACGGGAAGAGTATTACTTCAATTATTGAGAGAGGGCAGTGCAAAAGAACAGGAATATGCAAAACAACATCCAGAAGAAGGGATTTCTTCTTTATTTGATGGGAATAAAAATTGGGTACAAAGTATTACAAGCATCGGTAGTCCTCATAATGGTTCTACATATGCAGATAAAGAAAATGTGACATCGTTTTTTAAAAAATTCATATTAAAGATTGCTAGTTTGTCAGGAAGTAATCCTGAAACTTTTGTGTATGATTTTAAATTAGATCACTGGGGATTAAAACGTCAGCAAGGGGAAAATTTCTTACAATATGTAGATCGTGTGTTTAATAGTACTGTTTGGAAGAGTAAGGATATTAGTGCTTATGATTTAACGACAGTTGGCTCTAAAGAGTTAAATCAATGGGTAAAAACCTTTAATGATGTTTATTATCTCTCTTATACAGGAGATGCGACGTATCCTTCATTAGTGACAGGACATGCTTTGCCTATACTAACAATGAATCCACTTATGCTTATGTCTAGTATGCATATTGGTAAGTACACAAGGGAAAATCTAGAACCATTTATTACTAATGATTGGTGGGCAAATGATGGACTTGTAAGTGTGGTTTCTGCTCAGTATCCACCATTGGGACATCCAAATCAAGCATATACTGAAAAGGCTCAAAAAGGTGTCTGGAATTATACAGCCACAAAAAAGAATTGGGATCATATTGATTTTCTAGGAATTGATATCGAAGATACATTAGGGATTAGCGATATTTATTCATTCTATAATGAAGTCGTTGGAAATATAGGTCGTTTATCAGTAAAGTGAACTTACTACCTTTATTCCGAGCATAGTTGAGGTAAGTTGCCATCTTGAATAGATGTTAAGTAGATCCCTGGATATGGCATATAAATGCATGCCTATCAACTTAAGAATGGAAACAAAATGAACTTTCGTTCAAATAATCTAAAAAACTCTTAAAACACTATTTGGGGTACAGCCGCATGCCCATCAACTTAAGAGTGGACACAAGATGAACTTTCGTTCATATAACCAAAAAACTCTTAAAATATTTGGCATCTTTAAAAATGAGCATACCAAATACGGTTCTGGTGCAAAGATAAAATAAAAGAGAATATAGCCCATATATTTCTAGCGGAATTCTATTTTATGCTGTAAGCCCAAACAATCGATGGATGAATTCTTTCTGGTTTTGGACAGACTGATCCCGTAAATCAATCTGTTCTTTTTTTACCATATGCATAGCTTCTATTCCAGAAATAATGGATGTAGCTGTGTGAAAGGATTTCAATCCTAACATCGAACGAACTCGCTTTTTAATAAACCGATGATCTTGTTCTACTATGTTATTGAGATATTTCACTTGCCTTAGTTGGATGCCTAATGGCATCTTTTTTTCYTTTCTCAATTCTTCAACTGCTATAGGRTAAGCTGGATTCTTATCGACTGTCACGACACGAGGCTCAGAAATATGAAAAGACTGCAAAGCTTYCTTGAAGAATCGCTTTGCAGCCTTGTGGTTTCTTGCTTT